>NZ_DAKC01000050.1:0-1617 GCF_002496465.1 Methanosaeta sp. UBA356
GGCACTATCTAGAAATCAAGTGAAATTTGGTTTTTTGTCAGCGAGAAATTATCCTATCCCCGATATTATTGCTAATGTGGTCGCATAAATCGTTATAATTTGATTCGATCAAAATAGATTTATCAAAATAGATTATAAATTAATATCTATATTTTAAAAAATTTCGTTGGCTATAACTATGGCGTTAGATGCGGTTAGCGGTGCTGAATCTTTTAACCCGTATCTAGAAAAGGAATGAACATAAAGAATGCATCGAGTAGCGTCTTTTGAGGTCTTCCAAAGACTCCGGCTTTCTTCAGCGCAGAGAGCTTTATCTGCTCTTTGATTCCAAGTTCCTCTAACTGCTTTTTTCTATGAGTCTTGAGGCTTGCTGAATAGAAATTTTCTATAGGATTGTTTGTAGCTGGAGCATTATCGACAAAGTAAAACGCTGTAAGATTTGGCCAAAGCTCTTCGATTTTCGCCAGTCTTTTTCTTACAGATATCATGAACGAGTCAGATTGCATCTTTAAAATTTTAAAATTATTTAAAGCTTCATAATAATCTCTTTGTTTAAGGTTTTTGTTTTCCCTTCTGCGTTTCAACTCCAAATCTCGGACGAATTTATGAAATGCGTTCTTTGCCTCCTTAATCCAGGACTTATATTCCTTGTCGCTTCTCTGTTTCATGGTTTTCTCTTCTTCGATCAAGCAGGAAAGAAACTCTATCTCAGGCTCACGATCATAAAATATATTAAGCAATCTGTATTTAATTAATTCCTGTTCAATGCTCGTTTTTCGAGGAAAATCATTGACTATGAGCTTATTCAAATGGAGCAAACAGAATTGATGGATGACCTTATTACCGAAAACTCTTTTAAAAATATCACTGTATCCTCGGTAGAGATCTGTGACAATAAATATCTGCTTTTGGGTATCAAGATTTCTTCGAAGGAAACTTTCGATAGTATCGGCGTCTTTTGAATCATAAAGTTCATCCGCGATTACTTGCCTTGTTACCGAATCAAGGAGTGTCAAGCGATACTTTTGGTTTCGACCTGCCTTGGGATGTTGCTCATCATAATGCACAAACTGGATATTTTTGACCGGAGGGATATCCATCTCATCAATCGCGCACTGGACCATGTTCCGGATAGTATCTTTATCCCGAGGATATAGATAGCCCATTATCGATTCTATCACTTCATAAGATACGTGGTTAAGCCTCAGACGAGTGCAGATTTCCGTGATAATCCCTAAGAAGTCTGCCTTTAGATTGACCCAGAAGTCTCGATTTTCTTCAGTTGACTTTCCGCAAGCGCCACATAAATATTTCCCGACGTTTGCCCCTCCGAGATGTCTCTTCTGGCAGGTGTTAAAACCATTATGGCTCATTGGATGGCCACATTCGGGACATAATGGCGGCACTATTTTCCGAAAAATACCGCTCGCAGTAAATTCAAAGTCGTTTGAGTAATCCTGGAAGATATTTGAAAGCATTTCACGATACGGAAAATTTATCAAGCTTAATTGCATCTCAGTCATTGTAGGGTCACACAGGGTACATGATTATCATAATATTAATAATTTGTGATAGAATGTGCCCTGCCTACATCACTTATTTAGGAGCTTGTGCCCA
>NZ_DAKC01000050.1:1953-3707 GCF_002496465.1 Methanosaeta sp. UBA356
TGCCTGTCGACTCTGTCACCGTTTATCCGGACGGCCTGATGGCAGTGAAGCGCATGGGAACCCTGGATACAACTGTCGGCGAGCATAAGTTCGTAATCAACATTCCTGATGCAGCCGACAAGAGCTCCATCCTCTTGAGCGTGAGCAATGCCAGCGTACAGAGAGTGGTTTATGACTCCAATCCCGTTTACGCTCTGAATATCTCTTCCTCGGGACCGCAGGACTTTGCGCTCAGCTATCTGATGCACAGTGCAGGCTTCTGGGAGCCCAGATACGATCTGCATCTCGCCAATGATTCCGTTCTTCTGAATGCAAACGCCGTCGTCCGCAATCGTGGCGGAGAGGACCTGAAGAACGTGCGACTCAAGCTGGTGGCCGGACTGCCTCTTGCCGTCGAGCCGATATACAGGTCCGCACAAATCCAGCAGGCATATGCGGCCGAAGCAGCGTTAAACGAGGCTTTTGATCTGGCAGCTGCCCCAGAGGGCTCATCCTCAGGCGAACTGGAGACGCTCTACATCTTCGAGCTGGAGGGCAGAAAGGATCTGGCCATGGACAAGGAGATCGGATTCCCGCTCTTCCAAGAGAACGTACCTCTGGTCAGGGTCTACACCTGGAATGCCTACCTTCAGGAGGAGGGGCCTGCAGTGGAGGAGATCCGGGCCAATAACACCATGAAGAACCCCTGGCCTTCCGGGACGGCGCTGCTCTACAGAAATGACGACTATGTCTCCACCATAGACATGCCCTACACTGCATCCGGGACCAATGCCACCCTTGTCATCGGCCCGTCTGCGGATCTCAAGGTTACGAGAAAGCTGAAGGACTACAACGTCACGGAGAAGATCCGGGCCATCACGTCCAACGGACGGAATCATACCGTAAAAGAGACCACTGAGACCTGGACCTATCACCTCAAAGTCGAGAGCAATCTGGACCGTGCGGCCACTTTAGAGGCCACAGACAACCTGCCCCAGGAGGCGGAGATGATCGACGTCACCCCCAAACCCGCCGAGACCACGGCCACCAGCCTGAAATGGCGGCTACAGCTATTGGCGCGGCAGAAGACGGCCATCGACTACAGCTATCGAGTGGTAACGACGGAGAGCCTGGATGGTTCGTCCTAGGAATTTGGTGTAAACAATAGCTAACGGCGATTCAACCATAAAATAATCAAGAGACCATGGGATTCAAATCTCATCCACGATGAGCTCATCCCCTGTCTTGAGCCCATGGTCTTTAAATCAGTCACAGGCTCCAGTGGCCGAACCAGGATCATCTCCTGGGAAGTGATAAGCTCGGGCGGGATGTCCTTTCAAGGATTATCTTTGGGTGCCCGGCTCTCTCTGCTCATGCCCGCCATAATCGTAGTCATATCTCTCTTTATCAGAACCACTGTGAGCCTGCTGTCCGGATTCAAAGGCGGACTGGTGGATAGCCTGCTCATGAGGCTGGCGGACATGAAAAGCTCTTTCCCCGGACTCCTGCTCACCCAGGCATAATAGGCATGCTGGGGCCTAGGCTTTTTTACGCAGTGATCGCCATGAGCATATCCGGCTGGACAGGATACGACCGGATTATCCGGCGGATGACCCCATCCTTCCAGGAGACGGAGGCCCACAATATGAGATGCAGCGAAGGCCAGGCAGTCCTGGCCTTTAATGATGGCGATGAGGTGGCGATTAAAGCCTTCTGCGCTCAGGTTGAAACTGAGCATCCCACCTGTGCGAAAGAGCACCCGCATGATACCTCAA
>NZ_DAKC01000050.1:3897-34143 GCF_002496465.1 Methanosaeta sp. UBA356
AAATAAAGGCAATCACTGGCGCTATATCTAATGTCTTGGGAAAGATCAAGGGCTTGAGGGATGATATCCAGCCCGGATATGCTGACAATCTCAGGCAGGTACAGGCCGATGTCCGAGCAATTAAGGAACGCTTGGGTATACGGTGAAAAGCAGCAACATCACGCCCTGCGGCAGAGCTGGCTTGACAGGATCGGGCAGGACGGGTGGGCCGGGCGAGCGCTCGTGATGCGCAGCTGCGCGGAGGCAACGGGCTGGATATTTTATCCAAAGCAAATCGAATATAATAAATAAGGGGAACGCAGTAAACTACTTGCTGCATCTAAATGATAACAATCAGTTGTGATGGGTGGTTTCAATGAGCGAAGTAATGGCAAAGCCCGGCTTTCAGGAGCTTATCGAGACTTTAGAGGCTCTGCCCATCGAAGATCGGGAAATGCTTGTGGAGATTATCAATAAACGCATCATTGAGCAGCGTCGAGAACGCCTGGTTGCAGATATGAAAGAATCTTTGGAAGCCTGCGGGCGAGGCGAGGTTCATACGGGTACTGTGGATGACCTCCTGAAGGATCTCGAAGAGGATTTGAGAGAGTGAGGCGGCTCATCTGGGCCAAAGCCTTCCGCCGAGCCCTCAAAAGAATTGTCAAACAGAGGCCGGATATTTTGCCGAAGGTTGAGAAGGCATTGCGCCTCCTGGCTGAGGACCCTTTTCATCCTGAGCTGCATTCTCATAAATTGAAAGGGCAATTGGAGAGGATGTGGGCCTGCAGTATAGATTACGATAATCGTATTCTCTTCATGTTCTTGAAGAATCCTGATTCAGGGGCGGATGACGTACTTCTTGTCTCGATGGGAACTCACCAAGAGGTATATTGACCATGTGACTTCGCCTCAGGCTCTGCAGTCGATTTCTTTTTAGTATCTCTGCCGCAGGATCTGCTCTTTTCTTGGCAGCGTCTCTGGCCAGCCTGGGATTCACGGGCCTGGGGCCTAGCCGCCCAGCGCAGAGTGGGGCTTGATGATCAGCGATTCCAGGGTTGATATTTTCTGCGCCTACCGGAAGATTGGTCTAAGAGATGGAAGTCATTTGAGAAAAAGCTAATACTCTTTACCACTCATTAAGAATGAGGTGTTCTTATGAAGCCCTATGCAATTATTCTAGTGCTGTTGTTATGCGTTCCTGCCTCGGCCTCGCAGGAGGCGAGCGAAGTCGAGGCCACAACCGCCATTACCCTGCCCGTGGATTCCGTCACCATCTATCCTGACGGCCTGATGGCAGTTAAAAGGACGGGACTTTTGGATGTGACCGAGGGAGCTCACAAGTTCGTGGTCAATGTTCCGGATAAGGCCGATTTCGGCTCTGTCCTTCTCTCGGTGAGCAATGCCACCACCGATAGGGTGGTCTACGAGTCAGATCCCATCTATACCCTGAACATATCGTCCGCTGGATCGCAGAGATTCGATCTGAGCTACCTCATGTACAGCTCTGCCACCTGGAAGCCCATATACGACCTGCACCTCAGCGAGGATCAGGTGCTGGTGAAGTCCAATGCTGTGGTGAGCAACCGGGGAGGAGAGGACCTGAAGAACGTGCGCCTCAAGCTGGTGGCCGGTCTCTCTCCAGAGGTGCATGCCTATCCTGCTGCACCCAGAAGCGCAGGTGCGGCAGATGCCAAAATGGCGTATGCGATGGAAGAGGTGGCATATGAAGCCGCCCCGGATCTTCCGGCCACGGGCGAATTGGAGACCCTTTATATTTTCGAGCTGGAAGGACGAAAGGACCTGGCAATGGACAAGGAGATCGGATTCCCCCTCTTTGAGAAGGAGTCACCCCTGGTGAGGATCTATACCTGGGATGCCAGCCGGCAGTCTGAGGGTCCGGCAGATGAGGAGGTCCGTATCAATAACACCCTGGAAAATCCCTGGCCCGAGGGGAAGGCCATGCTCTACCGCAATGGCGAATATGTCTCCACCATCCAGATGCCTTATACTCCTGCCGGCACCAACGCCTCCATTGTGGTGGGCACCTCTGCCGATCTGAAGCTGGAGAAAAAGCTCTCCGACTATAACAAGACCGAAGAGATCAAAGCGATAAGCACGCCTGAGGGTAACCGCACCGTCAAGGAGATCAGACAGGCCTGGACCTATCACCTTTCGATCAAGAGCAACCTGGACCGGACTGCAGATTTGGAGGTAACGGACACTGTTCCTCAGGAGGCGGTGATGATCTCAGTCTCCCCCGAGCCCGATGAGAGAACTGCCACCACCCTGAAGTGGAAGCTGGAGGTCATGCCCCGCCAGGAGATGTCAATCAACTACACCTATCAGGTGAAGACGACAGAGAGTCTGGACAGAGAATACTAAACCAGACCTCTCTCTTTTTTCTGCAAAAAAAAAATTGATCGGCCAGTGGACAGCAGCGTTAATCCACCTGGACCTTCTGAGCATTTACCACTACCAATTTCGGAAGATGCACCTCCAGGATGCCGTCCTTGAACATTGCCCGCACCTGCTCTGGCTTGACCTCCGCCGGCAGCTTGATCTCCCTTTTTAGGCTTATGGAATTGAGCTCCTGGCGCAGATATCGGCCCTCCCTGGGACTGGCCTTGGCGTCGACATACAGGCTGTCCTCGGTCACCCTCAGGTCGATCATATCCTTGCTGGCGCCGGGCAGGGCCACCAGAGCGATCAGCTCTACATCAGCATCTATGAGGTCAAGAGGTGCGCGGTCAAGGCTCTTCGTCTCAGATATCTCGCCCGTCACATCGCCCAGGATCTTCTTCGCCGCCTGGCTCGCCTGGCTGGACATTCTCGCCGCCTCGACTGCGGCTTTGCCGATCATGCGTTCCAGATCACTGGTGCCTGAAGAATCGGATCTCATAACTTAAAATAGCGCTCTGTTCTCATAAAACCTTTTGCATTCACTGCAATTGCGCTCCCTGGAAGCGTCCGTAGCCTGGTCCGACCGCCAGATCATCATCCCAGACCACACTGCCCCTTATGATCGTCATCCTGGGAAATATGGCCTTCATCCCCTCATAGGGGGTCCAGTCCGCCCGGCTGTGCAGTCGATCGGCCCTTATCTCCGCCACCCTCTTGGGGTCGACTATCACCAGATCGGCATCCTTTCCCACTTTAATAGCTCCTTTTCCAGCCAGGCCAAAGATCCTCGCCGGCCTGGTGGCCAGGGCATCCACCAATCGGTCCAGGCGGAGAAGATTTCTCCTCACAGCGAAAAGCATAAGCGGCAGCATGGTCTCCACCCCAGGGACCCCTGCTGGTGCCTCCCAGATGTCCTCTCCCTTCTCCTCCGGGAGATGGGGTGCATGATCCGAGGCTAAAATATCGATGCTGCCAGTCCTCAGCCCCTCCCAGAGCCGTTCGCTGTCTGCCTTACCCCGCAGGGGTGGATTCATCTTCAGCAATGACCCCTGCTTTTTATAATCCTTGACATTGAGAAGGAGATGATGAGGGGTGACCTCGCAGGTCAGTCTCGAGTTGGCATTATTATGAGCTGCACTTTTTGGCTCGGCTGCAACAGTCTCCTCTCTTGTCCATTCCTGCCTGGTCCTCTCAATCAGATTCAGTCCCTGGCCGCTGCTTATGTGGCAGATATGCAGACGGTCCGACCAGCCTGAGACCTTCTCAATGGCCTGAACCTCCGCCTCCACCGGCCGGGCGAGGGAGTGAACCTCAGGATCCTGCCGGCTGGATAGGGCCATTGCCATCTCTTTAATAATAGAGCCATCCTCAGCATGAATCGTAGCCAGCAACCCCAATCTCCTCGTCTCGGCGAGAATCCGAACAATCTCAGGATCGCTGTGCTCATAGCAGAATATCTCCCCGATAGCCTGGGCTCCTGCCTTCTTCAGCTCCTCGATCTTGCCCGGACCGCCATTGATGCAGTAGTCCACCACGGAGCTGGCTCGCGCCCGCTCCAGCTTCATCTCGAATGAGATGCGGTCTAGGGTCCTCGGATCGGTGTTCGGCTGGTCGATGACCGTGCTGATCCCTCCCGCGGCTGAGGCTGTTGATCCGGAGAGCCAGTCCTCTTTGTAGCTTGGCCCGGGATCACGAAAGTGGACATGAGCATCGATGCATCCCGGCAGGACCAGCATTCCCTGAGCATCGATCTTCTCTGCCGCCCGGTGCGGGCCGCCCAGGGCAGCGATCCTCCCCTCTTTGATCCAGATATCGATGCTTTTCAGCCCGTTATTTGTATAGACCAAGCCGTTTGATACCGCCAGATCAAAGTTTATATCCAAACCTCCTGAGCAAGAGGCGTCTCTCTTCCACCTGTTGGTCGTTCTCAGCGCCCCTGGGCACGAAGCCGTCGATCACGCCCATGATCCCTCGTCCGAGATCGGTCTCGGCCACCACCACCTCCAGGGGGTTGGCAGTAGCGCAGAATATGCCGCAGACCTCCTGGATGGATTTGATGGCATTGAGAACGTTTATCGGAAAAGCCCCATTCATCAGCAGCACGAAGGTATGGCCGCAAGCCAAACACAGAGAGTTTTTCTTTGCCGCCTCGACCAGCTCCAAGTCATTTCCCTCTGAGCGTACCAGGCAGTCGCCGCTGGCCTCAGAGAATGCTATGCCGAACTTTGCCCCGGGGGCGGTTCCTGCCATAGCCTCGTAGAGGTCCTCTGCCGTCTTTATGAAATGGCTCTGTCCTAAAACCAGATTCGATCCCTCAGGGATTTCCATCTTTACGACCTTAAGTTCCATATTCAACCCTTCGAGGATCACTATTGCCGCTGTCAGGACTTATACTTTGGTCTGAGAAGCCCGCCTATTTTCTCAGGCCCTTCTTAGGCCCATGAGATTGAACGGCCAGCTTTCTGGTCTTCCTCAGGATGAACCTGGATGTTAGATAGTATATAGCCATAAAGAGCACAGCAGAATAGACCGCCATGGCAATGGATTCTGTGAAGCTCATTCTCAACAGAAAATAAGAGTATGGAATATAAATCAGCAGCACAAAAGCCGCGGCAATGGCTGCCTGCTGAATCAGTGCATACTGCCGAAAGCGCAGGATGATCGCCGAATAGCTCAAACTGGGAAAATTCACCAAGGATCTTTCACCTCTTCCTCTTTGAGCATACCCTTACGGACCATATAAAGCCTTGTCCACCAGAGATTGGCCAGGGGGGCTAAGACGAGCAGACTCACCAGACTGGTGGCCAATGACAGCAGCTGATATGCCACCTCGTTTCCCGAGGAGATTAAGCTGCCAATCATCTGCAAGACCACGGATAGAGCCATCACCACCAGCCACAGAATCAGGACGTCGAACTTGTTGTAGCGGAAGAAATCTATTCCTGCCCTTATGGCCTGCACCGGCCCTGCGCCCTCCAGCACCAGAGCATAAGGTGCAAGGGCTAATATGACTGACAGGATTAGGGCATAGAGGATGAACAGCATAAATCCAGCCAGGATCATTCCCAGCCCCTCGAGATTGTCAAGATTTCCGGATAAGGCTAGAGTAAGCTGCCCCATACCGGGGAGGAGGAAGATGAGCCCGGCCATCGTCGCCAATCCCATGATGAGGCTCAAGAGAAACATATTCCAAAAGTGCTTCCTTCCAGCGGACCACATGGCTGACGTTCTCGATTTGCCCTCCACAAGAGCCTGCCTGGCCATGCCTATAGCTCCGGCATTGAAGTACGATCCCACTAATGAGAGGACCACAATCATGCCCAGGAAGAGGATTAATATGGGGAGAAAATCCTGCCAGTCCATCCCGGCAAATAACCCCTCCATCACCTCAGCATCCTCTAAATCCTCCAAATGAGTCCAGTCTTCACCCAGAAATGGCATTGCAGCCAGGAACATGGCGATAAAAAATGCGGCGACGATCAGGATCGAGGCGAAACCGCTGAATATAAAGGGAACGCAAAGGTTGAGGTTCTTCTTCCAGATGCCAAAGCCTTTTCCTATCAACTTTCCAATCTCTTCCATCTCATTCCTCCTCCTGTCTTCTGTTTCATGTGGCCAAAATGCTGCAATGGCTTTATAGCTTTTCCCTCCGATTATCTCAGTCCCTGATGCAGAGCGCGGATTTGCCAGAGACGGTTTGAGTCTCTTTGCCAATGCTGCACAAAGATCATTCGATGGTCCTTTGCGTCTTCATCGTTTATCATCCCCTTTCTGACCATATAATGCTTTGTCCATAACTGGTTTATGAGAGGAGACAAGACTGGTTGCTGCGCCGGTATCGTTCTCAATCCTCCTCCTATTATTTGCACAACTCCCAGTATAAGGCATCAGATATGATCTTGAGGAAGAGAACATCGATTCTATTTTAATAAATTTTCATGGTGGGCTTCTTGTCCATCTATCTCCTTAACTAGCTGGGGGAGAAAGATACCAATATCCGTAACGAGTCCAATTGCCTGGGCAGAACCTCTGTCCATGAGCTTAGTCACCGTGGCAGGGTTGATATCGATGCATATAGTCTTTACGAAGGATGGTAAAAGATTGCCCACCGCAATGGAGTGCAGCATTGTCCCAAGCATAATGGTCATTTCCACACCCTGCAGTGCCTTATCCATAGCATACTTGGCCTCCACCGTATTCGTTATAACCTCTGGAAGTGGGCCGTCGTCACGAATGGAGCCCGCCAGGATGCAAGGAATGCCTTTCTTGATAGCCTCGTAAATTATGCCGCCCTTGAGCTTGCCCTCGGCTATGGCGTTTTTGATGGATCCGCTGGCCATAATCTCGCTTATGGCATAGAGGTGATTTCGATGCCCTCCGGAGATGGCATTTCCCTCGCAGTTCATCCCGAGACTGGTGCCAAATAGCTGCCGCTCGATATCATGGACCGCTACGGCATTTCCAGCCAGAAGAACGTCGATGTAGCCCTCTCGAATCAGCCAGGCAAGCGAGGGCGCAGCCCCAGTATGCACTAACGCCGGACCGCAGACCACGGCGATCTTTCCGCCTGCCTTTTTAGTGCGCACGATCTCTTCAGCCAGTTGCCGCACCAGCTCGCAGCTGGGCCGCTCTGAACTGACATCATTGGACATGAATTCGAAGTACGTTTTTTGGCGTGGCCTCTCCGGCGGAACTACCTTGACCCCGGCGGTACCTATGACCACCCGATCGCCCTTCTTGATATGGCCGATGGGCGTGCAAATGGCCCTACCATCCTCCAGCACCACCAGACAGTCCATGTGGTTGTGCTCCACCTCTACCCATGTACCCTGGTAGCGCACATAGGTGGGATGATTGGTGGTCGAGTAAAATCCGCGAGGCACAACCATATCCCTTGGCGCAATCTCGGTCTTGACATCCACCATCTCCACCATCCGGGCTCCCAAGGCATGCAACTCCAGGAGTATGCGGTCCAGATGATACCCATCCTCGCCGGCGACAGTTATCTGGATATAGCTGGTGTCATTCTTCTTTAGGCCTATGCGGAAGTTCTTGATTTCGAACTCACCCCCCATATCCATGATCTTATCCAATACTTTAGCAAGCATTTGCGAATCAATGAGATGGCCATTCATCTCGATCTCAGCAAGCTCTCTCATAACCCCACCCACAATAGAATTATCCTGCAATCTCCTCTCCATCGAGCGGATAGGCGCCGTCCTCGTCATGGATCTCCCTTCCATTTAGGGGTGGATTAAATACGCATGCAAGCTTCATTGTGGTCTTCGCTCTAAGGATGTGGCGGTCGTTTTTATCAAGCACATAGATAGTCCCGGGTGCGATTCGATAGATCACGCATGCTTGTTCGACACCCCCCGGCTCACCAATTCGCACGGCATCTGCCACACCACCGTCATCTGTTCCATCCAGGACTTCCACCTCTCCTTCTCCTTCGATGCAGTAGACAGATTCGAGATGGTTTTTATACCAGATGTGGGTCTCCGTCCCCGGATAGATGGTTGTTATGTGGAAAGAGAATCCCATACAGTCCCCCTTCAGCAGGAGACGGACGCTCTCCCAGTTCTCGGCGACTACCCTCCGATCGGACCTCTCGGCGTCCTCGAGATTTCTTAATATCATGCCAGAACCTCGATATCGCTATCCATCTTTCTCGTCGCTTTAAGACGCATTTTTTCCATCACATCTCTTATGCTCTCTTCTAGTATGGACAGGCCCTTATCGAGCTCGTGGTCGCTTATCGTGAGCGGTGCCAGAAACTTGAGGACCTGGTCCTCTGCCCCAGATGTCTCTATTATCAAACCCTTCTCAAATGCGACATGGGAGATCATAGATGCAATCTCACCCGTCCTGCAATCGAGAGCCTGGACCATCCCCCGGCCACGGGCAGAGAGCGTTCCCGTATCGTCGAGGTCAACCAGCTTATCAAAGTGCTCCCTGACGAATTCACCTTTCATTCTCACTTTCCTTGAGAACGAGGCATCACTCCAGTACTCTTCAATCGCCGCTCTCGCGGTGACGAAAGCCAGGTTATTTCCCCGAAACGTTCCGTTGTGCTCGCCGGGTTTCCATTGATCAATACCTGGTTTCATCAGGACCATAGAGAAGGGTATGCCGTAACTGCTTAGCGACTTTGAGAGGATAATGATATCTGGTGAGATCTTAGCTTCCTCGAAGCTAAAGAAAGTCCCTGTCCTTCCACATCCTACCTGGATGTCGTCGATGATCAGGAGGATACCGTGCTTTCGGCAGATCCTCTCCAGAGATCTCAGCCACTCTGAAGTTGCTACATTTATTCCGCCCTCGCCTTGGATCGTCTCGACAATCACTGCCGCCGGCTGGTCAAGGCCGCTGCTTCTGTCTGTTAGCACCTTATCCAGGTACTCGGTTGTATCGACCTCTTCACCCATATAGCCATCGAAGGGCATAAATGTCGTGCCATGCAGCTGTATGCCGCATGCGTCTCTGAAATAGCTGTTTCCGGTTGCGGCGACCGATCCGAGGGTCACGCCGTGAAAGCCATTCGTAAAGGAGATGATGGTCGACCTTCCCGTGACGTTTCGAGCAATCTTCATCGCAGCCTCGACAGCGTTCGTTCCGGTCGGTCCGGTGAACTGCATCTTGTACCTCATGCCTCTTGGCTTGAGGATCAGGGAGTCGAAGGTCTCAATAAAGGCCTGCTTTGCCTCCGTCACGAGGTCGAGGCTGTGGACTATCTTGTCCGACTCTATGTATTCGAGCAGCTTCTCCTTGATAGCTGGATTGTTATGGCCATAGTTGAGGGCACCAGCACCTGCCAGGAAATCAATATACTCACGTCCTTTTTCGTCCTCGATGGTGGCTCCTTTGGCTTTGGTGAATACCACCGGGAAGCGACGGCAGTAGCTTCGAACTTCTGACTCATGATTATTCACCATGCTAATATCATTCTCATTTCCTTCTTTTTCCGCTTCCATCCTAGTATCCTTCATGATAGTGTCACCTCATCCGTTCATCTTGAACGGCCCTATATTGAACAGACATTCTGCTTCGTGATCAAAATCCCCGAAATCAGATTCAGAGAAGCAATCAGAAACATCACAATGAGCGTCTAGCTCTTGTGCAAGCCCCCTGAAGAGCCTCTTTGATGCCTCATTCGACGGCGATATCGTCGTCTCGATATATCGGCAGTCTCTCGTCGAAGGCCTATTCAATACATCAAATAGCATCCGTTTTGCGATGCCTCTATTCCTGGAATCGACATCTACAGCAATCTGCCAGATGAAGAAGACGTCCCATCGGTCCGGTGGTCGGTAGCCTGAAAGGAATGCTACGATCTCCCCTCCCTCTTCAGCGACAACGCATGTGTCAGCAAAGTCACGGCAGAGCAGGAGATAGCAGTAGGTTGAATTGATATCCAGCGGCTTGCAAGACCTGATAAGCTCAGATATCCTGGCTCCATCATTGAGCCTGGGCTTTCGAAACTTCAGCCGACCCACATCTTCGCTATCCGAAGATCCTTGATCGCTCTTCATGGATCTGGCTTCTTGCAGTCGTTTTGATAACTGCTTCATCTATTCACCTCCAGGATGGTAAATCCGGAACTATGGATGCTGTCTACTCCCATATTTTTCAGGGTGAGCTGTACCTGCTATTGTGCATAATGCATCCGTTGCCCTCAGTGATGCTGACAGGGCCTGATGCTTCTGCAATTATCTTTGTTTAAATTGATCTGCCTTAAATGTTTGGATTTTTTCAATTTACTTGTAGTTAATGCAAATTAAATTTAGCATATTTCCTGGCAAAGATCAAAAAATTGAATCCTTTGGATGATTCTAATTAAGATGATATGAAGATAAGAATGGTAATAAGACCGGTGCCCAAAGAGGTAGCGCAGTTACTTGTGCCGATTATGCCTCCGATCTGATCTTACCCTCAAAACTCTCCTTGACGAGCGCCGAGTGGACATAGTTAATCATTGTAATGTAATCAAAGACAGGGAGTTCGATCGCCTTTTGAATCGCCCTTGCATAAGGAGGAAGACAGCTACATTCCAGCAGGATGGCACGGACATTCTGCTCCTCCTCGACCATTTCACTGGCGACAGATAATGCCTCCCTTTTAACTTTCTCCGAGTCGAGGAATCCAGTCTCCTCGATAACGGCTTTTGAGAAGTTTTCTCGGTCCTCCATACCCCTTATCACCAGACGCTCGCCTGAACTGATCCCAACAGCCTCAAGGAGGGTTTCGTCCAGGCTCTTCGAATCGGCGGTTATGATCCCCACCTTTTGGTCGCGACCAAGGATGCTGAATATAAAGGGAATCTGAAGGAGGCTTGAGAGGAAGACGGGGACATCGAGGACCGCAGCAAGACTCCTCTGATGAATGGCAAGAAATCCGCAATCTCCGGTAATGGCTCTGACACCCTGGCTGACCAGTTCTTCTGCCGCTGTGTGGAGCAGCTCAAAGGCCGTCCGATCTTTTCCAAGTGCTCTTCTCGTCGTTAGACCCTCAACCTTCTGGAATCGCACGGGAAAGCAGTAGGTGGTGGCATTGGCCACATCCCCTGGAATAAAGGGAGTGAAGCAGTCCAAAAGGAGGATGCCGATAGCTTCGCCGTAGCTGGCTTGTCCTGATCTAGCTTTATAAATCATTATTAATACCCTTGACTTTAATCATCTGCCCAGCTCCAATGTTACATGCATCTGTTCGGGCGACCTTTGCCTCAGCCCTCCAGACCCTTCCAGATAAGGTCCCCCACGTGGTGGAGTGACTTTACCGCTTTTCCCTCCCCCTTCATCTCCGTCCCAGCGACCAGTGCCCGTCCAATGGCCAGAGGCTTCTTATGCCTCTCCTCTACTATCACCACCAGGTCTCCGGGGGCGATCTCCGGGTCAGCTGTGACTATTCCCGGCTTCATGATATCCGCCCCGTTCACCACGAACCTAACGGCGCCTGAATCCACCACCACCAGTCTCTTGCTGGGCCCCAGATCGATGGCCCCCAGAACGGTGAAGAAGGGCTCATCATCCACAATCATCATTAGAGGTCGGCCGTTCACGAAGATAAGATCAAGACCCTCGTCGCTGACCGCCCTCTCCAGGGATGCTTTGCGCAGGACAGATGAGTCATCCAGGAATGGCTCAATGCATGCTACAACCTTCCTGGCATCGCTTCCTTTGAGGTGGTGCCTGGATTTAATCTTCATATGCTGTGGATATCCCGATAGGTTTAAATATGCAACGAGCAAGTTTGGAAACCGTAGCCTTTTGCGGTTATCAATGCTGGAGAGAGGATTAATGGGTCAGAGACCGCTTGATATTCTGAATGAATCACTGAATGGGCCCGTCATAGTTAAGCTCAAGGACGGAAGAGTCTTCCGGGGAGAGCTTCAGGGTTATGATATCCACATGAACCTGGTGATGGATAAAACGGAAGAAGTAGCAGAAGGGGCGGTTGCCCGTAACATCGGTACGGTAATCGTGCGCGGAGACAATGTAGTTTATATTTCACCTTGAGGTGTTTTAGATGACCAAGGGTACTCCTTCAATGGGTAAGCGCCACAAGAGCTCGCATATAAGATGCCGGCGATGTGGTAGCATCTCGTTTAATTTCAAGAGAAAGGTTTGCGTTCAATGCGGCTTTGGCAACTCAGCAAAGCTCAGAAGCCATAAGTGGATGAGAAAAGCGGACTACTAGAGAGAGGCGAAATTTGCACGATGCCTGCGGCGTTGTAGGGATCTCATTAAATGAGACTGCCAATGGCGCAGCCAAATCCATCTATTACTCCCTCTATGCTCTGCAGCATAGGGGGCAAGAGGCTGCTGGCATCTCAGTGCATGATGGCAAATCCATTCGCACCCACCGGGCCATGGGCTTGGTCTCGGAGGTCTTCGACGATGCCCAGATCGCCCTTCTGCGCGGACATGTTGGCATCGGCCATGTCCGATATGCGACCAGCGGCCGATCCTGCATAGAGAACAGCCAACCTCTTTTAGTGAAATATAAGGACGGTGCCATAGCCACCGCCCATAATGGTAACCTGGTCAACTCCACACAGCTCAGAGAGCAGCTGGAGGAGGCAGGGGACATATTCTACTCCACCTCAGACACCGAAGTGATCGCTCACCTTTTTGTCAAAGAGCTCCTTCACTATGACCTGCCGGAAGCAGCCCGCGCCCTGATGAGAAAGATCGTGGGCTCTTATTCCCTGGTATTTCTCTGGGGGGACACTGTCCTTGCGCTACGCGATCCGCTGGGAATCAAACCCCTCTGCATCGGAGAGATCGATTCAGGGTTCATGGTGGCTTCGGAGAGCGTGGCCATAGATACACTAAACGGGAAGTTGGTAAGGGATGTCAAGCCAGGCGAGTTGATAGTGATAAGGAACGGCGAGATGAAGTCCTATCAACTGGCCCGTTCCACCCGGCCGGCTCATTGCATCTTCGAGTACATCTACTTTGCCCGGCCTGATAGCATTATGGATGGCCGCTTGATCTATGATGTGCGGGTGAACATCGGCTCCAACCTGGCTCGGGAGCATCCCGCCTGTGCGGACACCGTCACTCCCATCCCCGACTCAGGAATAACTTTGGCCGTGGGCTACCACCAGCATTCCGGCATAAGCTACCGGGAGTGCCTGATGAAAAATCGCTACATTGGCCGAACATTCATCATGCCCGATCAGAACATGAGGGAGACGGCGGTGCGCCTGAAGATGAACACCATCCGGCCGAACATCGAGGGGCATAAGCTTATCCTGGTAGACGACTCCATTGTACGCGGCACCACCAGCCGGAGGATAGTGAACATGGTCCGCAAGGCCGGAGCCCAGGAGGTGCACGTCCGCATAGGCAGCCCCCCCATCCTCGCCCCCTGCTATCTAGGAATAGACATGGCCAGCCGGGATGAGCTGATCGCCGCCCATAAGACGGTTGCAGGGGTGGAGGCGGTAATAGAAGCCGACTCACTGGGCTATGTAAGCCACGAGGGGCTGGTGGATGCAGTGGGCATACCCAAGGAGAACCTGTGCATGGGATGCCTGACCGGCCTGTACCCGGTCCCGATACCTGGAGAGAAGTGTCTGGCGGAGCAGACAAGGCTCTCGGAATATCTGGACTAGATACAAGGTATCTGGATTGGTGATCATCTTCTAGCTGAATTTCCTCTTTCGATTATTGGGAAAAAAGATCATGGCAAGAGGATGGATGGCTGCAGCAGCATCCTCTTGCATCGGATTACTTGATTCTAAATGGGTTAAATCAGCTACTCTGGCGGTTTTGGATGCTTCAGCATTGTGAAGGCTATCACTATTCCCAAAGCGGCCAGAAGGGCGACATAGGGGAATACGCCCACATAGCTTCCAGACATCTCCTTTATCGCTGCAGCCAGCTGTGGTCCTACGATGGCACCGATACCATATGCTAGGAAGACGACGCCGTAGTTCCTGGGATAGTCACAGGTGCCAAAGAAGCTTGCCGTTGCCGTGGGTGCTATGGCCAGCCAGCCTCCCAGACACATCCACAGAATGGCAAATGCCACAATGTAGATCGTGGTTGCACCAGGCACAGCCATCTGCCACATCATCAATGATGCCAGGCCGATCAGTACGAATGACACTATGGCAGCATTTCTGGGGGTGATCTTGTCCGTCAGCGTTCCAAATATAGGTCTGCCACCACCGTTGAATATGGCGAAGAATCCCACCAGCATGGAAGCCAGTCCAGATTCAATCAGGATTACCTCCTGGCCCACCGGTTTAGATATGCCTATGGCCATCAATCCTGCCACACATCCTATGAAGTAGCAGAGCCAGAGACCGTAAAATGTGGTGGACTTGAGCATCTGTTCGCGCTTGAACTCGCATGTCACTGCTGCGCCTGGTTTGGGCGCCGGAGGGTTCCAGCCCGCTGGTTTGTATCCTGCTGGCGGGAAGACCAATGGCATTGAGCAGAGGGTGATGATTATGATGAACGCAATTCCAAAGAACCGGAATGTGCTCATGACATCGAATGCCTCTATTAGGTATGTGGCGATATTGGCGGTGAAGAAAGCCGAAAAGCCGAATCCAAGCACAGTTAGGCCTACCGCGAGACCTCTTTTATCGGGGAACCATCTGGCTGATACTGCAACCGGACAGCCGTAGGCAATTCCCACCCCAAGGCCTCCGACGATGCCGTAAGTGGGGATGAGCATAGAGGTTGAGCTGGACATGGATGCCAGCAACCAGCCCAATCCGCATATGATTCCACCCAGCATAGCCATCTTGCGAGGCCCGTATTTTTCGATATACTTTCCGGAAAAGACCATGGCAACAGAGAATACAAACAGGAAGATTGAAAACGGCAATAGTACTTCGCTCGCTGATACAGTCTGACCCATTGCCGCGAAGTGAGCAGTCAGAGGATTGACGAAGACAGACCATGAATAAACGCTACCAAGGCATAACATGATTATGGTGCCTAGAATTACAAACAACCACCGCCCGCCGGGCGGGTCCTTCTGAACCATAATTTAATTCACCTCACTGAATACATCTAAATATCAATAATCATCAAACAATACTTTGAATGAATGTAATCATTGCAAATTTGTATATCACTTTGCACTCGTCCTCTTGCTTACCTCCTTATCCCCCTCATCACCCTCGAAGGATTATTCAATGGCTTTGAATCTATTTTGCCCCCCCCTATATTTAAAATTAGCGGCAATTGTCTGGATTATAGATTATAATATTGCACATATCGCAAAAATGGACAGCACTATTGACAATCGGATTCGATATGTATTCTAATGATCAGAATATGACGCACCTTCAGGAGACACTATATTAATCAATATCTACGATGACATATAGCTCCTTTTGCAATCGTCGTTAATGGCAATCTCTTTTAAGGTGAATGGTGAATATGCGAAAAGGTGGTAAATATGCTCAAGGCCAATTGCAGAACCTCATGGAATAGCACTGAGATCATGCCCCAGATACATTCCTCGTCCTATGTGGATGAGTCGGCGACGATCATAGGCGATGTGCGCGTCGGCAAAGATGTCTATATCGCTCCATCCGTATCCCTGCGGGCGGATGAAGCCAGCCCCATAATCATTGGTGATGAATGCAACATCCAGGATAGCGCCGTCTTTCACGGCCTCAAGGGAAGCTCCATCGAGCTGGGAGAGAATGTCTCCGTCGCCCATGGAGCGGTCATTCATGGGCCCATCAAGATGGGAGACGAGTGTTTTGTGGGCTTCAACTCCGTGGTTCACGCCTCAACCCTGGGAAAGAAATGCTTTGTCGGCCACCTGGCAGCAGTCATAGGCGTCACACTGGCGGAGGGCAGTTTTGTGCCCCACGGTAAAGTCGTCGATACTCAGGAGAAGGCGGATGCTCTTGGCCGCGTGCCGGAGAGCCTCAAGGACTTCAATGAGGAGGTGGTGGAGGTAAACTGCGAGTTCGCTAAAAGCTATGGCATTCGGAGGAAGTCCTGCGTGGGGCAGTGAGTTCCCCCTGAAAACCCAGAACTTTTTTTGCTTTATCATCCGGACAATAAATATATACATCCCTAGCTTAAGTCCCCATCAGAATTTAGGTGATTTATAATGGCCAAGATCAAAGCAGGCGTCTTAGGTGCCACCGGTGCCGTTGGACAGCGTTTCATAGAAGGACTGAAGAGCCATCCCTGGTTTGAGCTCACCAGCCTTGCCGCATCGGAGAGGAGCGCGGGCAAGAAGTACCGCGAGGCGGCAAAATGGCGTCTGGAGAGCGAGCTTCCCGATGACATAGCAGAGATGACGGTGGTCAATGTCGACCCGAGAGAGGTGGATGCCGATATAGTCTTCTCCGCTCTTCCCGCTGCCGATGCCATGTCCGTCGAGCCTGCCTTTGCTGCTGCTGGCTGTGCTGTGGCCAGCAATACCAGCTCATATCGCATGGTGGAGGATGTCCCCCTTCTCATACCGGAGTGCAACCACGAACATCTGGATATAATAAAGGTGCAAAGGGAGAAGAGGGGCTGGGAGGGATTCCTCACCACCAATCCCAACTGCACAACCATCATGTTCACCCTTCCTCTCAAGCCCCTGATGAAGTTCGGGATAGAGAGCGTGCATATGGCCTCCATGCAGGCGGTGAGCGGAGCAGGCTATGAGGGAGTGCCATCCATGGCGATACTGGGAAATGTCATTCCCTATATCGGCGGGGAGGAGGAGAAGTGTGAGACCGAGCCCCAGAAGATCCTGGGCCATTTTGACGGGGAGAGGATCATCAACGCCAACTTCTCCATAAGCGCAAGCTGCCATCGGGTTCCGGTGATGGACGGCCATACCGAGGCCCTCTGGGTGAAGATGAGAGATAACCCCACCCCAGAAGAGGTGAGACAGGCCATGCTGGACTTCGATCCGGGCCTCGATGATCTGCCCACATCGCCCAAGAAGGCGCTCATCGTCAAGGATGAGCCCGACCGGCCCCAGCCCAGGCTGGACCGCATGCGGGGCAACGGGATGTCCGTCTCCGTGGGTCGGATCCGCTCAGGAATCAGGTTCATCTGCATGGGCCACAATACCGTGCGCGGAGCAGCAGGGGCGAGCATACTCAATGCCGAGCTTCTGGTAAAGAAAGGACTGCTCTAAATTGGCGGCATTTGAAAAGCAGTATGCTCTGATCGAAACATGTTGATAATAGCCTGGGAGTTGACGGCCGCCTGCAATTTATCCTGTCGGTATTGCCGCGCTTCTGCCTCTCATGAGCCGGACCAGGGCGAGTTGGACACAGATGAGGCCAAAAGGTTCGTAGAGAGCATTGCTCCCCTGAAGCCGATGCTCATCCTCAGCGGGGGAGAGCCTCTGCTGCGGCCCGACCTATTTCAAATCATCAGGCTTGCCGTATCTCTTGGCATCCGGGTCTCATTGGCCAGCAACGGAACCCTGATAACCTCGGGGCTGGCAGAGGAGATTGCCGACTCCGGGGTATCACGGGTGAGCATTAGCCTGGATGGAGCGGACGCAGCAATGCACGACCATGGCCGGGGCCAGGGGAGCTTCGAGCGGTCGATTAGGGGGATAGAGAATCTCCGCGGCCGGGTCGACTTCCAGATCAACTTCACAGTCACCCAGAAGAACCAATCCGAGCTCATCCGGATCTTCGACTTGGCGGAGAAGCTGGGTGCAGCAGCGCTTCACATCTTCTTTCTGGTACCTACGGGCAGGGGAAGGGAGGAGGACGTCATCACTCCCGTGCGGCAGGAGGAGATGCTCCGCCAGATCGAGGGAGAGATGGATCGAAGGACATTGGAGGTGCAGGTCACCTGCGCTCCCCAGTACGCCCGCTTGAAGAAGCCGGGTCATGGAAGAGGAAGCGGAGGATGTCTTGCCGGAAGGAGGTTTGTATTCGTATCCCGCAAGGGTGAGGTCTATCCCTGCGGCTATCTTCCTCTCCGGGTCGGAAGCGTCAGGGAAAAGAATTTTATAGAGATATGGGAGAACTCTCCCGAGCTTCAAGCCCTGCGTGAGGGAAGGCTGAAGGGAAAATGCGGCCGGTGCGAATTTTCCCGAAGCTGCGGCGGCTGCCGGGCCCGGGCCTATGCCCTGACTGGGGATTATCTGCAGTCCGATCCTTCATGCCGCCTGGAGGCATAAGGATGGATGAGATCGATCTTCGGCTGCTTTCCCTGGTTCAGGTGGGATTCCCTCTGACTCCCAAACCCTTCGAGGATCTGGGAGGACTCTTAAGCCTTGAGGAGAAGGAGGTCATTGAAAGGCTGGACGGTCTGCAAAAAGAGGGGCTAGTGAGGAGGATCGGCCCCATCCTCGACCTGCGCAGGCTGGGACGGAGCGGAATTCTGGCCGCTCTTCAGGTTTCCCCAGAAGAAGCGGATGGTTTGGCTGAGTTCGTTAATCAGTACCAAGAAGTCTCTCATAACTACCTCCGGCCAAATGAGAGCGGCTACAATATGTGGTTTACCGTCTCAGCAACTGAGGAGCGCATTCAAGAGGTGCTGGAGGAGATCAGAAAAAGCACCGGGCGAAGGATGCTTGTTCTCCCCACGGGCAGGATATTTAAGATCGGAGTCAAATTCGATATAATGTGTGAAGAGGAGGAATAATGACAAAGCCAATACTGATGGACTTTTATGCAGACTGGTGCGGGCCGTGCAAGCAGCAGGGTCCCATCTTCGAGGCATTGGCCGAGAAGATGAAGGATGTGGCTGATTTCAAGAAGATCAATGTTGACCGGGAGGGAGACCTGGCCATGGAGAAGGGCATATTTGTGGTGCCCACATTGATACTGGAGAGAGATGGCGTAGAGATCAATAGATGGATGGGGCTCGCCTCTGAGAAGGAGCTGGCCGATGCCATCAACAAGTCCTTAGAGTAATATAAGATGCTGGACGGCTCTTCGCTGAATTATGTGGGTGAGGTCTGGCAGAGAATATAGCTTCTGTTCCTCTGCGTCTCTGTGGTTGGGTCAGTGCACCACGGTTCGCCACAGAGGCACAGAGACACAGAGAATCTCCAATTCAAATTTACCCATGCCAAATAGCGAGGAGCCTGCTAGATTTAGGAGACCTTCCCAGGGTCCCAGCTTAATTAGCATCGATATTATTTGAAAAAAGCGACATCTTCTAAGCTTAGGGAAGAGGAGGGACAAAGAGGATGCAGGAAGGCGGCAAATCGAAGGGCGGAATTGAGCCAGTCAGAAGGATCAACAGCCGCGGCAGCTGTGCGCCCCACCTCGCCATTCGCTTCGATACCCATCTATTCTCCATAGATACCAGCCGCGCTCCCAAGGCCTGCACCCAGCCGGATGCCTATCTCATCACCCATGCCCATAGCGATCACTATGGCAAGTCGGCCATGAACTCGCCAAGAGCGGTGGCTTCCGTCCAAACGGCCCGCGCTCTGGAGATTCGTTATGGCCGGGAGTACATGGGCCGAACCTTTGAGGTGGGCGAGAGCATCATGGTGGATGAGGTCAGGATTAACACCCATCCCACCGGCCACACCATAGGCTCCTCTGCCTTCTCCTGGCAGACGGAGACCGGGGAGAGGGTGCTGGTCACAGGGGATGTTAAGGACTACCATCACCTTCCTCGCTGCGACTATCTGGTCACCGAGGCCAACTATGGCGATCCCTATGATCCCTCCTGCATCTTCGAGGATGATCTGGCCGGATTTTATGAGGCTTTGGAGGAGGGGGCGAGCTTCGGGGCCTATGCCTTCGGCAAAGCCCAGAGAGCTGTGGCTCTGATGAGGGCCATGGGCTACAAGGATGAGATCGGCATGGACGAGAAGTGCCTGGCCCTGACACAGGAATTGATGAAGGAGGTGGCAGGACCCCTGACCCCGATTAACGGTAGCGGCTTTAATGTGGTCACACCCTGGAGCCTTTATCAGGTTCCGGGAAGAAATAAGTACTTTTTAACCGGGCGAAGGGATAGTCATTACCCCACCATCCAGCTCAGCGACCATCTGGACTTTCGGGGACTGATGAGGATGATAGAGCATATATCGCCCCGGAAGCTCCTGGTCTACCATCCGGCCAGCGAGAGGGCAAGCCTTTTGGCTCACTATCTGCAGCAATGCGGCATGGATACGACCTGTCTTGATCTGATCGAGGAGTATGTAAAGTGAGATCATAGGTATGAAAAGAATTGAATGAATTGCATTCATATTATCCATTCAATACATACTCCTGATTCCTAAACTTTTTAAAGCAAGCTGCTTATCCAGTTTCCCCGATTGTATATACAATTATTACCTACATCGATATCGTATATGACCCATGCCAGCAGCTGAATTGATTCGATGATAGGAGGCACTGGTGCAATAGCTTATGCTATAGGAAATGACGGCTCTTCGCTGAATTATGTGGATGGGCCCAGCAGAAATTATAGCCTCTGTCCCTCTGTGTTTCTGTGGTTGGGTCAGAGAATAGCGGTTCACCACAGAGGCGCAAAGATGCAACGAATTTGCGATTCAAGTTCACCTATACTGTATAGCGAGGAGCCAAAATGACTATGTGTTTATCTCCCCGATAATCATTCTATAGCTGTCGATTTTGGTCAATTGAGTGGTGCCATCCAACTTCATTTGCGAGAAGGAAAAACGACATCCTTGGCAGAAGTCATTTGAAATTGGATTTTTGGAACAGGCCATGCGAGAAATCATGAAATAGGTCTATTGATGCTAATTTGGAGAAGCTAAACACATACGAAAATGATAGCCCAAAGCATTTTTATATTCCTTGTACCCTGCAATAGCCAGCTGATTATGCTGCCAGAATATTACAGAACCTATTGGCCGTATCGTAATGCAGTACTGGCCAATTTTATTATTATTGCATAGCAAGGATGGAGTGGAGACTTTGGTGGGGGAGATCACAGCCATATTGCCTGCCTATAACGAGGAGGTATCAATAGGCAGCATCGTCCTGCGCACCCGCGAGTACGCTGACCGGGTGATAGTAGTAGATGATGGCAGTCTCGACCGAACCGCTGAGGTTGCAGCGCTGGCAGGCGCTCAAGTGCTGCGTCATGAAATGAACCTGGGAAAGGGAGCAGCACTCAAGACGGGCTTTTCTTTGCTCAATGGCGATGCGGTTATCGTCACCATCGACACCGACGGACAGCACGATCCGGCTGACATCCCTCGCCTGGTACGCCCCATATTAAGGGGAGAAGCGGATATGGTCAACGGCAGCCGTTATCTCAATGGCAATAAGAGAGATACGCCCATATACCGTCGAATGGGCCAGAAGGTTCTGGATGTGGCCACCAACATCGGCTGTGGCCTATCAGTAACCGATACCCAGAGCGGATTTCGGGCCTTTGCTGGCCCGACCAAGGGGATATTCCGTTTTGAACAGAAGGGGCTGGCAATAGAGAGCGAGATGCTGGCCGACGCTGCTTCTGCGGGCCTGCGCATAAAGGAGGTAGAAATCGGGGTGCGCTATGATGTGAATTGCTCCTCAGAGAACCCGGTGGTCCATGGACTCAGGGTACTGATCAATGTCTTGCAGGACATGCAGTTGCGAAAGCCTCTAATATGCTTCACTATTCCAGGATTGGTAATGGCGGCGGCAGGAATATTAATGGGGCTGGAATTCCTCCAAGCCTTTGCTCATGGAGGGAGCCTGCAATACGGCCTTGCTTTAATAATGATCTTGCTTGTGCTGCTGGGATCATTTCTCGCGCTCACAGGTATGGTTCTCCATATACTCTCGAGGGTTATGCACGAGTTTAAAAGAGAGCTCATGGCGCAGGGAAGGCAAAACAAGGAGGCGGACTAGCTAAGAGGATCACTATGGAGAGACAAATGAGAGGGCACGCCGGAGACGGGGACGAATTAGCCAGCATAATAATAGTCCTTTACAATAGCAGTCGCTATATTGAACCATGCATTGAATCTATCATGAGGCAGGACTATCCTCATGAGATCATTGCAGTCGATAATAATTCCAGAGATGATAGCTGCCAGATCCTGAAGGAAAAATACCCCCATGTCAGGCTGATCAAAAATCAGGAGAATGCTGGTTATGGGGCAGGAAATAATGAAGGAGTTAAATATGCATCTGGCAAATATATCGTCATTCTCAATCCTGATACCATTGTGGAAGAGAGATGGTTAAGAGAGCTCATCGAACCATTAAGAAATGAGGATAAACTCATCACCACTCCTAAAATCCTTACATATGACGGTGAGCTTATCAATACCTGTGGCGCCATCAATCATTTCTCAGGCTTAACTTTCACCAGAGGATTGGGATGTCCCATTGATATGCCATTCTGCAAAACGCGGGTTAGCGGATTCTCTGGTTGCTCTTTTGCAATTAGACGAGATCTCTACTTAAGCCTTGGCGGTTTTGATCAGAGATTCTTCATGTATAATGATGATGCTGATTTGTCGTGGAGAGCCAATTTAAACGGATTCAAAATACTATATATCCCTCAATCGACTGTCAAGCACGATTATACTCTGAAAATGTCACCTAAAAAACTATACCATTTAGAGAAAGGAAGATACACAATCCTGAGAAAATACCTCTCCACAGAGTGTTTGTTGCTGCTTGGTCCTTCTTTGCTGATCACAGAAATACTAACATTCGGCTTTGCCTCAAGACATGGCATAGCATATTTATATAATAAGATGCTTGCCATGTTGCATGGCTTAACGGATGAAATCACGCCTGTTAAAGGAAATTCTCACCTTCTGATTGGTTCATTAGATGATAGGATTCCGGATGATCAACTGACCACATACAAGCTGGATGTCTTTATCATAAGGTCAATTAATTTTATATATTCATTTAACTTTTCTTGTCTAAAGGCCATAAAGATGTCGTATCAAAAGCAGATCGAGAAGAGAGTGTTGCAGATATCTCATAGATTGCTGAATAATCCCGTTGATTGAATAAATTTGAATCATATGACTGAAGCACATATATGCTAAATCTGCCAATTGCCCTCAATGATTCGAGAATTAAGAAGTTATATCTGATCACATTCGCTATTTCCTGTTGCTATTTGCTCCTGCACTTCAATAGCTCGATTGATGGTTTTGCACCGCTTCAAGTAGGCGCAATAGATGAAACGGTTGACAGGGGAGTTCTGCTCGATGCATACAGAAATACCGTTCCTACATTTTATGTATTGGGTTCAGAGCTGGCAATGGTATTAAATGAAAATTGCCGCTTTTTATTATATTCCCCAGTTCAGCTCATACCCTATGCAGTGCTTTTTTTTGTTCTGATGCTAAAGATTTCCAACAGTTATTTTTTGGCTAGCTTGGTATCGATTGCTGAGTTGATGACTGGATTCACAGGGACCCAACGGATCTTCTTTTGGCCGCACGGTGTAGGAAATATATTATATTTTGCTCTACTAATATTATTCTTATTAACTTTTTATAATAAGGATAAATCCGGGTGGCAATATCACCTCATGACCGTATTGATAGGGATTTCCCTGGTGTTTACATCATATGATGTTATTTTCACATATCTTCTCTTTTTGTCTTCATATATAGTTTATACAATGTTATTTAATAATCCTGCATATTTAAATAGGTATAAACCTGATTATAGGCAGAGCCAATCGATAAAATTATTCACTTTGTTGATAATTATTGAGATGGGGCTCACAGAATTCGTCTACGATAATTTTATTTATGCTCTGAAATCACCCGAATCCTTCACTATGTCTGTGCTGGATAAGTTCTTATTAGCCTATTTTTCTACGAATATTAAAGATAACATTATAAGAGATATGTATATTCAATACCCAGGATCTATAAATTTCTATGGCTATATTAAGTATTTCATTCTTTTAGCATTCCTTGTTTTGTTTTTGATTAGTTTTATATATAATACAAATGTAAGGTATAAAAGAGAGACGGCATTTGTTATATCGATATTGTCCTCTATGCTGATTTGGGCAGCCATTCGCTTATTAATAGGTCATGTTGAAATCGGATTTTTTTATTACCCAGCCATATTCAGCATAGCCTGGCTGTATAGGAACGGAGGATCTTTTAAGAGATGGGCAACGATTGGCGTAGTTATATTATTGATCCTGAATCCCATCTATCACACCCTCATATATAATTCAAACCTATCTAATAAAGATATAGATAAGTTTGACTATATCAATATGCCTTTATCGTGGTGCAAAGAAGAGACAAATGGGGCCCAGACGAAAAGCGATGAGCTCACAAAAAATTTCTATCTTTTGGAATACAGATCTAATAACTTCCAGACCTTTGATGAGAATGACGTTGCATTCCTCCTGAACAGGAGAGAGCATAGTCCTAATGACCTTTTTGTTATAAACAGAGACTTAAATATATTGAATATAGGAAATTGGATTCAGATAAAACCCTGGAGAATCTCTGACGATATATTGAATGGAAATAAAAAAATAAATAAGGTTTTGAGTACGGACAAGATCTTCATTTACATGAAACGTTGATTCACACTATCTATGACTAGATAATTATATTTTAACATATTTGCGATCAATGACCCTGCATTTTTAGATTCCTGTATGCAAAAATGAACTTCATATCAGAAAGATCTGCATAGACTATAAATATAGCTATAAAGATAGCCGATTGAATCCGAATATATCACCATGATGCAGGGTGTCCTGAGTGCTAAATAGCTTGTATATAATGAATAGATTAGAGGCTGTAGAATGGATAATCATTGGAGCAGAAAAAAGGTATTAGTCACTGGAGCAGGTGGCTTTATAGGGAGCCATCTTATTGAGCGTCTTATAGATTTAGGCGCTGATGTAAAGGGCTTTGTAAGATACAATTCGAGGAACGATTGGGGATTGCTGGAGATAATCCCATCCCAAAAGCTCGATTCTCTGCAGATCATTTCAGGAGATCTTCAGGATTATGATGCGGTATTTAGCGCAGTTAGAGACGTAGATGTTATTTTTCATCTCGGATCGTTGATATCAATCCCTTACTCATATATTAGGCCCAGAGATACTATTGAAAATAACATATTAAGTACATTGAATATCCTCACGGCAGCGAGGGATTTGGGTGTGGAGAAGGTCGTCCATACATCCTCCAGCGAGGTCTACGGCACAGCCTTATATGTGCCCATCGACGAAAAGCATCCACTTCAGGGCCAGTCCCCCTATTCCGCCAGCAAGATAGGAGCGGATAAAATAGCGGAGAGCTTTTATTGCTCTTTTGATCTGCCTGTGGCAACGATCAGGCCCTTTAATACATACGGACCCAGGCAGTCTGCGAGAGCGATAATCCCCACGATCATAACTCAAGCTATTGAGCAAGAGAAGATAAAATTGGGATCCTTATTCCCTACACGGGATTATACATTCGTCAAAGACACCGTAAATGGATTTATCAGTACGGCTGAATCAAAAAGCTCCATTGGAGAGGTAATCAACATCGGTTCAAATTTTGAGATATCCATGGGGGACCTGGCCCAGAGAATCTCATCATTATTGAACAAAGATATTAAGATCGTGCAGGATTCGTCAAGAGTCCGACCTTTTAAAAGCGAGGTAAAGAGACTGTGGTGTGACAATGCAAAAGCCAAGAGATTGCTGGGGTGGGAACCGCAGGTCTCCTTAGATGAGGGCCTGAAGGAGACAATAGAATGGATTTCCGAGAATAAAAAAATGATCAAATTAGTAAAATGCTAGGAGATTAAATGAAGGCCGTGATCCTCGCGGGTGGGCTGGGCACGAGACTCAAGCCCTATACTACCGTTTTTCCCAAACCTCTCATGCCTATTGGAGAGTCACCCATTTTGGAGATAATCGTCAAGCAATTGAAAGCCAAAGGCTTCAATGAGATCACCCTGGCAGTTGGACATCTATCGGAATTGATTATGGCTTTTTTTAATAACGGCAGCAAATACGGGCTAAAGATAGAATATTCTAAAGAAGAGAAGAAACTTGGAACCGCCGGGGGGTTGGGCCTGTTAAAGAACAAGCTAGTGGATGATTTTCTGGTGATGAATGGTGATGTCCTGACAGGCCTGGATTTTTCTGAATTCCTGGAATTTCACAAAAAAACGGGATCCATAGCAACCATAGCGCTCAATAGAAGACACGTTGATATTGATTTCGGCGTGGTTGAGCTCGATGAGAACAGGACTCTCATTGGATATATCGAAAAGCCAAAGATCGATTATCTGGTAAGCATGGGCGTTTACGCATTTAATGAAAGCATTCTCGAATATATACCGTCACACGAATATTTGGATATCCCAGATTTGATGAAGAGATTGCTCTCCGAAGGGGAGAAGGTCAATGGTTTTATCCATGATGGATACTGGCTGGATATCGGAAGGCCAGATGATTACATTAAAGCTAATGAAGATATACAGAAAATATATCGCCAGCTGGGAGTCAGCATAGATGAGACTTAGCGAAAAGCGAGTGATAATCACTGGCGCTAATGGATTCGTGGGCAGGCATCTGGTCAATGCGCTCCGCGAAATAGACTCATCAGTCACATTGCTTAAGGATATCAATGGAAATAGCTTAGACATTAGGAAAAAGAATCTCATCAAAAGCAGTTTAGATTATTTAAGCGATGTAGATGTCATCTATCATCTAGCAGCGATAGCTTCGGTAAACTCATCATATGAGAATCCCCACGATACCTATGAGACAAATGTTCTGGGTACTTTAAATATATTGGAGCTTTGCCGATTATATGATATAAATAAAATTGTTTATGCAAGTTCTTATGTTTATGGGAAGCCGCATTATCTGCCCATCGACGAAAATCACATGACGAATCCAACCAATCCATATTCGAGAAGCAAGTTGATTGGCGAAGAACTCTGCAAATCATATCATGATGATTTTGGAATAGAATGTATAGTTCTCAGGCCGTTCAATATCTATGGGCCCGGTCAAAGATCCGATTTTCTGATCCCAATGATTATATCCTGCATTAAAAGCGGAGAAGTTATCGTGAGAGACCCAGAACCCAAAAGGGATTTCATTTACATTACCGACATGATCGATGCCTATATCAGAGCAGGCGAATACGAAGGCGATTTTGATATATTTAATATCGGATATGGGGAGAGCTATAGCGTTAAGGAGATAATTGAAAAAATTATAAAGCTACATGGATCAGAGACCAGGGTAATTTACCGAGGAGAAAGGCGCAGAAACGAGATAATGGACTGCTATTCGAGCACCAAAAAGGCTAAAGATATCCTTGGCTGGAGCCCCCACATTAATATAGATGAGGGCTTGAGACTGATGATAAATAGCCTGAATCCATGCTGAAGATTCGCGTCCGATCTTCAAGAGACAACTTCATAAGACGAGCTGATGAAAATAGCAATTAATGGTAGAGGATCTATGAAGATAGCGATTGTATGCTCTCATGGAGGACATCTCACTCAAATGCTATATCTGATGGATGCATTTAAAGGTAACGATATTATAATTATTACCTATGACTCCAAGAGAACGCAAGAGTTGGATTATAAAAAATATTTAGTGAAAAATATAGGCTATAATCCTGTGAGGATGCTCACGGCAGCAATTACATTTCTCAGAGTATTTTCAAGATACAGGCCCGATCTTATAATCAGCAATGGATCTGAGATAGCCATCCCTGCATTATACATTGGGAGACTACTGGGCGCGAAAATCATATTCATAGAGAGCTGGGCAAGGGTGAATAATCCTTCCCTCACCGGCAGGCTTGTATATCCTATTGCGGATCATTTTTTGGTTCAATGGCCGCAGTTGATTTCCAAATATGGAAAGAAAGCGGTATTTGAGGGGGCTTTAATATGATCTTCGTGACCGTTGGCATGCATAATCAGGGTTTCGACAGACTAATAGAAAAATGCGACCTTCTTGCAGGACAAATCGAGGATAAAATGATAATACAAAAGGGATCTACCAGTTACTGCCCGCGAAATGCCGAATACTTCGACTTTGCCAGCAATGAAGAATTCCTGAAGCTCATAAGACAATCCTCCACAGTAATAACCCATGATGGTGCAGGCTCTATTCTCAACTGCCTCCTGAATAAAAAAAGGACTATTGTCGTGCCAAGATTGAAGGAGTATAATGAATGCAGATATGACAATAAATTGGATTTGGCTTTGGAATTGCATAAGATGAAAAAGATACATCTGGTAACAGATCTTGCTTTGCTTACTCCAGAGTTAATTAGAGACGCAAAAGCTGCAAATAGCGACCAATTTGAGAATACTTTGCTTATTAATATTAAAAAATACATAACAAAATAACGTTGTGGGTAATACGGTTATTGACATGAAAAAATCTATATAAAAAATAATTTGCGAGCATATAATTACACATTCATTGACATGATGTGTTTATGGTTAGATCAAAAAAAATGCCCAGCATCTTTATGGATAACGAAACAAGGTAGATAACGAGGGTTAAATCGATGTCAAACCGAAAAAGCCTCCTGGCAATTACCCCTACCTACAACTATTTTGTCAAAGATCAGATAGAGTCCATATCCAGTGATTTTAAATCGATTGATGTCTTCGTATACCATAATCCAATCACTGAGATATCAAATTATTTGCCCATTCACGAGTTGAGCCTCTTTACAAAAAAGTCCCTAATAGAGTATTCTGGCAAGCCAGAGAATGTGTCGGTATCAACAGTTCCGACCTTTTTTATCCCCATTGATTATCAATACCGCCATTTAGGAGAGAAGCATTATCGAAAGATTTTAAATATGATTGTCCAGAAGAAGCGGGAGCCCGACCTTATTCATTCTCATTTCGTATGGACATCGGGCTATGTGGGAGCCAGGCTAAAGGAAAGATACCATATACCACTGATCATCTCAGGATACGGATATGACCTATATGATCTACCATTCAAGAATCCTCAATGGAGAGAGAGAATCCGGGGCATATTGAACGATTCTGATTGCATAATCACCGTCAGCAACCGCCTCGCGGATTATATTAGGAAACTAGATGTAAATACACCGGTAGAGATCTTGCCAACAGGATATGATGGCAAACGCTTCTATCCCCGCGATCAGCAGGCATGCAGAAGAACATTAAGACTGCCTGAGAAAAAAAGGATAATCCTGACCATTGGAAGCCTGGTAAAGGTTAAGGGGCACATAGACCTCATCCATGCCATCAGTGAGCTTGAAGGAAGATCAAAAGACATTTTATGTATAATCTTAGGAGAGGGAAATCTCAGAAATGAACTGCAGAAGGAGATAAAAAAATGTGGCCTCGAAGAGGTCATAAAGCTCGTTGGAAGGAAGCCCAGAGAGGAGCTCCCTCTGTGGATAAATGCCTGTGACATATTTGTGCTGCCAAGCTTGAACGAGGGAAACCCTACGGTGATGTTTGAGGCTCTGGCCTGCGGCATACCTTTTGTTAGCACCGATGTGGGCGGGGTCTCAGATATCATCACATCAAAAGAGTATGGCCTCATATGCGAGTGCAATGATTGCATGGATTTATGCAATAAAATGCTCGATGCGCTGAATATAAAATGGAATAGAGATGCAATCCAAAGCCATGCACTGCAATATGAATGGGACAGCCAGAGACAGAACCTGCTTGAAATTTATAAAAAATTCATGTGATCAGCTGAATTGCAGTCATGCAATAATATAAGAGCCATTTGGATTTAGTTAGAGGATTCTGAGGACGATTATGTGTGGAATCAATGGTTTTAACTGGAAAGACGAATATATAATAGAAAAAATGAACTCCAGTTTGCGGCATAGGGGTCCAGATGATGAAGGAATTTATGTCGATGAAGAGGTTTCATTAGGGCACTTGCGCCTGTCCATCATCGACCTATCCGAAAATGGCCATCAACCGATGTCTGATCGTCAAGATAAATTTTTTATAATATATAACGGAGAGGTTTATAATTTTCAGGCTCTTAGAGAGGAGCTGGAATTACTGGGATATTCATTTAAATCCAATACGGATACAGAGGTCATATTATATTCCTATATGCAATGGAAAGAGCGATGTCTGGAAAAGTTCAATGGAATGTTTGCCTTTGCAGTATACGATTCTGAAAGCAAGAGACTTTTTTTGGCGAGAGATCGTATGGGAATTAAGCCGCTATATTATTATTTCGATGAAAAAAACGAAGTTTTTTTGTTTTCTTCGGAGATTCCACCCCTGCTGGAACACAAGATCGATATCGAACCGAACAAAAAGTTGATAAAAGATTATTTACTTTATAATGTATCGGATCACACTGACGAGACTTTCTTTGGCGGGATAAAGAAGATTCCCAAAGGCTGCTATGCCACCTTTGATCTCATGCGATGTGAGTTAGAGATAAAAGAGTGGTATAATATAAAATATAATGAGAGATTCGCAGGCACATACGA
>NZ_DAKC01000051.1:0-25973 GCF_002496465.1 Methanosaeta sp. UBA356
CCACGCTGTTCAGGTAATGAGAGGGTCTGGCGGAATTATCGTCTTAGGGAGGAATCAGAATACAAATAGCAGTAGTAGGAGGTGGAGACTGCAGCCTTTGCGTCCGGGAGATGGCAGAGGAGCTTGGGAGGCTCCTGGCAGCGGAGGGGCACACCCTCATTTGCGGTGGCCTGGGTGGGGTTATGGAGGCAGCATGTAAGGGTGCAGCAGAGAGCGGGGGAACGGTGGTGGGAATTCTGCCCGGGGACAGGAAGGATGCCAATCCCTATGTGGGAATTAGCGTGGCCACAGGCATGAGCCATGCCAGGAATGCGATAATTGTGAGGAGCTCGGATGCAGTTATTGCTCTGCCCGGCGAGTATGGGACTCTATCCGAGATCGCCCTGGCCCTGAAGATGAATAAAGCCGTGATCAGCCTGGGAAGCTGGGATATTGCCGGGACGTTGAGGGCGAAGGACCCAAGAGAAGCTATTCGCCTGCTCAGCCGCCAATTGCGCCTGGGAATCGCATGAAAAGATGTTTATATGAAAAGATGGTTATATTTAGAGGATCATGGAATAGACTACATGGTAGCGATTTAGCAATGAATGAGCAGAAGCGAAGATGGGAGATGCAGAAATGAAAAATGATGTGCTTCATCCAGCATTAATATCGAATCGGGCATTAGTGGCATCAATAATATTTGTGGCAATAGCTTCATCTGCAATCTTCCTGTTATCAAGCGCAGTATCTGCAGTCAATGCCGATCCCAGGGACGATGCCTACCACTATATGAAAAATGGAATCGACGACCAGCTCTACAATGAATGGTGGTACTTCAATGGGCGGGATGGGGACACTCACTTCATGCTTACCTTCCTTTTGAGCGATCCGGACAACCTGACGGCATACCAGAGGATTCAGGTCCAGGTTATTTTGCTGCAGAATGGCCAAATTCCGATATTGGGATCTCATCAGAGCCGGGGATTTGGCGGGGATCGCAATTCTCCCATGTTCGATATCGACAAAAACGGCTTTTATTCTGATCAAGAGGGGAGGATCCATATTCGGGGAGAGGTCGAGGATGAGGCCACCAGCGAGCTTTTTCGGTGGGACCTGGTCTACGAGGCAGCCGCGGATCCCTGGTATGCTATTCCCACTCAGACAAAGACAGGCCAATCCGGTTGGATGAAGTGGCTGGTCTATATGCCATCAGCCAACGTGACCGGCAGCTTCACCATCGGCAACAGGACGGTGGATATTGACGGGACTGGCTATCATGACCACATATGGGGCAGATTTCCCCTGAATGATCCCCAGTTCACCTGGGCAGAGGCTTCCAACCCCGCTAAGAACTTCAGCCTGAGCTACAGAGAGATCTGGGAGAACAGAACAGAGGATAATCCCAAGGCATATCTGGGAATTCAGAAGGAGGGCGAGTCAATAGAGTTCTCAGGGGGGCAGGTGAAGGCGAAATACGCTGATTATTCAGAATACGCCATCGATAATGCCACTATGGTCCATCCTGCCCGATACAACATCTCAGCAGATAATGGGGATTGGAGCCTGGAACTTGCGGTTGGGGTATTTGAGAGCATTCCCACAGTGCTCGACTATCCCAGGCCGATGCCCGACCGTCTGGACCTCCAGCAACTAGCCCTCCTGCAAGGAACGCTGCGATCAAAATCAGGTGAGGAATACGTCTTTGAAGAGAGGGGCTTTTCTGGCTATTCAAGTCAGCTGGACCTTCTGAGGAACGACGGGGTGTAGGGGCAGGGAATTCCCGACTCTTTAGAGGTGGGATGAATCGTGCCCCGCCTTGATTCCGGGGAGCGGTCACCAGACTTCCTTTGATTGGCAAGCTCATTCTTGCTTTCTCTCGGCCCTGCCACCCCCGAGCCCGTGCACATGCACGCGCGCTCTTGCGGGAGTGGGTGCCAGGCATTGTGCGGGGCACTCGTTCGGGCACTTACCTATGCCGCCATAGTGAATCTAGATAAAGCGCAAAATCATTTGACATAACCTTTAATTATCATAATACGAATTTATTAATACGTGGTTGGAGGAAGCCGGGCAAAACTCGCTGACATCTTGGAAGCCATTCAGCTAGGCCATGTTAGAATAACCGATCACGCCTATGAAGAAGCCAATGCTGACGAGCTCAAGTTTGACGAGATCTACTTTTCGGCTCTGCATGGAGTTGTGATCGAAGAGTACGCAGACGATTCACCTTATCCAAGTGTTCTGATCTTCGGTCAAACCTTTGCCGGCGATCCGGTTCACAGCGTTTGGGCCTATAGCGAGTTGAACGGGTGGGCGGTCCTGATCACGGTCTACCGTCCAGATCCGAATCGATGGATCGACTGCAAAGTGAGGAAGAAATGAATAGCATACCGTTTGAAAAATGTCCTGTCTGTGGTGGGGATCTGATTGAAAAGCAGGTTGAAAAGGTACTGCGTGGGGGCGTCAATACCGCCGTATTAAAGGTCTGCGCGGAGGTCTGCCTGCGCTGTGGAGAACGGCTGTACTCTCAGGAGACTGTGAGAAAGTTTGAACAGATTAGGTCCAAGCTGGAGCGAAAAGAAACAGCGGAGTTCCAGGAGATCGGAGTCTCATATCAGGTAGCATGAGACCAAAGGATAGACCATAGGTCTCAGTAGCTGGCTAGGAATTTCGCCCGGCACTGCTCTAGGCGGGCTGGGCCGGCTGTGGCTGCCATGCGCTGCGCCCGTGCATGTGCGTGCCCTCGCAGGTGGGCGAATCGCGTCCGTGCGGGCAAGCGTTTGGGTGCTATGAAAGTGCAACGCTCTGAGGAATCCTGGTGGATTGGATGCGATTATTCCATATGCATTCAGTCTCAATGCGACAGGCACGGACTTAAGGAATGAATCAAGGCGCTTCCTCACTAGCCGGAGCCTGCCATAGCCACACCATTGAACGTGCTGAGAAGCGCCCAGCTATCTAGTCGGTATCAAACCATTCCTCTCTGCTTATTCCAGCTCTCTTCAAGATCTTTTGCAGGAGAGCAGTACTGATATCGCTTCCATGAGGATTCGGAATACGTACCTCTAAAAGGCCCCTTGACATATACTCGTGACCAGCACCAGGAAAAGGACCCACGAATCCCAATTTGCCCAACCGCCGGATGAGCTCTCTTCTTGGGACCGGCAAAAGCTTATTCGACAATGGACACCGGCTCCGCTGATGCATTGATCGAATGCCCGCCGATGGCGGGAATTGGATGACCAAATCTCAGCTTCAATGCAATCCAGCCCTCGATGACTTCTTGCAGCTCCCTGCGGCAGTCTTCCAGGGTTTTGCCGGTTGCCCATACGCCCTCCAGCTCGGGCACCTCGCCATAAAAGGGCTCAGGGTCATCGATGATCTCGTAGGTGGCCTGATCCATTGCTGCCTGGATGTACTCTGCGAACATCGCAATAATATCCACGGCAATCAGATAAAGCCTTTCGCATCTTTGCACTTGCTCATTTACCTGCCGCCCACGAGCCCGTGCACGTGCACGCAGGCTCTTGCGGGAGGGCGCCTGGCGTTGGCGAGGGGCAGTGTCCACTCGCTGGATTCTGGAGATAGGAATCGCATTCCTTTCTGGCACTTTTTGGGGGAAAATTTAAGAGGGAGCTAAATATAATGTAGATAGGTTTCAGGTGATCATATGGATGCTAAAGGTGCCGCGATGGCGGCCAAGAAGTATTTCCAGGATACTAAGTCGATAATAAAATTTATCTTTGAAACCATTTCTGTGAAGAGGGATGGAGATAACTGGGAAGTAATTTGTTTGGTCCAGGATCTATTCGAGGATGCAGGCAAGGAGTTCAAGGTTATCGTCGACAGCGAGGGAGCAATCCTTGATGTTGAAAGGCTCAGTCAAATTCCCTGCTAGAGTAGTTCTCGATACTGGGCCGTTTCTGTTATTTCTCGCCGGAAATCATGATCCTGAAATGATTCCAGGAATTAAGAGATTAAAATATGATGGTGGTCCCTGCAATGAGGTGCATTACGATATCTTAATGCAGTATTTGAATCACACAAAGGAGCGAATAATAACTCCAGGAATTCTCTCAGAGGCCTGGAACCTTATAGATAATGATATTAGCAATAAAAAAGATAAAAAGGAATTATTTGATTCAAATATTAGATACCTTGAACAAATTAATGAAATTTATGTAACCAAGAATGAAATAATATCAGATGAATATCTTGGCTCGAATGCCTGGAAATTCGGCTTCGCGGACTCATCTATAATTTTATGTGCAAGAAATAATAGCGCCTGCGTATTAACACAGGACTACCCATTATTCAATATTTGCAGGAATCTAGGAATAGAAGCAACTCATCTGAGTTCGATTCTCAGCCTGGCGGATTTGTGAAGCGAGGAGAGGCATCACACGATTGATCGCTGGTTTTCCCGGCCCTTACGCCTCTTTCTGCTGCGCCTATATCGGAACCTTCCTGAGAGAATCTTTAGGCAGAAGACGCTCATGCAATCGAGTCTGCGCGCTGGGGCTTGAATACGACCTCCTTCGCCGCCAGGGGCCGGGCTCGCAGCCGTCCAGCTAAGAATTCCTTCCTGATCCGGTCGATTTCTCTTGATACTTCCAGAGTGTATTCGATCTCGCCGCAAGTATCGCAGATAAGGACCGTGACATCCTTGATGACAATGATCTCATCCTCAATCCTGGCCATGAAATCATGCCTGCCCTCACGCATCTTGCCTATTTTGCAGCAGCAATCGTGGGCAACAGAGCTCATTTGCATCTCCTCTTTCCCATAAAGAAAAAGGGCAGACGAGATTCACTCAATATATATCGCCGGCCTCCCCGGCTCCGCTTGACGGCTCTTGCCCTTGGGATCTGCTCCCGGCTCCTCGGCCGAGTAGACCTCCACCAGCACTCCAAAGGCACCGGCCAGATACTCCTTCTCTCTTGTCAGGGTCTCGTACTCGTCAAGGCCCAGCGCTTCCGCAGAGAGCGAATGCGCCGCCTTGGCCAGCTTTTGGGCATACTTGGGAGCATCTTTCTTGTGCTCGGCTATCGCCGGATTGGCCATTGCCTCCTTCATCAACGCACCCATGTCCAGCTTTCCTCCCGCTGCAGCGGCCACGGCAAGGCGCAGCATCTCCTTCTTCCACCGGGGAGTGGTGTAAAGGGTGATCTTGGCGGGCTTGGTCCCTGTGACATTGACGATCTCCTGCACATCGTTCAGCGTCCTCTCCAGGAGATCTTCTGCCTTCTCCGCCTTCAGGTCGATCAGAGACTCATCCGCCACCGGCCACTCCGCCAAAGAGGCATATCCCTCTCCCAGTCCCGAGGCCCAGAGCTCCTCGCAGATATGAGGGATGAAGGGCGACATCATCCTCACCCAGGCCGACAGCACTGCACGGAGCTGGTTTTTCCCTCCCCGGCGCTGATACCAGCGCAGGTCTCCCATCAGGAGGTAAAACGCACTCTGCAGAGCCCTGCGGGTCTGAATCTCCTCCATGGCCTCCGTGGCCTGGACAATCCGCCTCTGCAGCCGGGAGAGCATCCAGCGGTCGATGAGCGTCTTTTCCGCACTCTCGTCTATGCTCCCATCGGCCATTATCTCCCGCGCCAGATTGTAGAACCGGTCCAGATGAGCATGGGTGGCCTCAACCCCATCATTTCTCCAGTCCACATCCGCCGTCCCCTCGGCATTGCCCAGAATGTAGAGCCTTGTCACATCCGCCCCGTTCTCCGCCACCGCCTGGCGTAGAGTCAGGAGCGGCCCCTTGGACTTGGACATCTTCTGCCCCTCCAGGGAGACAAAACCGTTTACGGCTATCGCCTTCGGCCAGAGCTGCTCCGGGAATATGGCCACATGATGGTAGAGGAAAAAGAGCAGATGGTTGGCCACCAGGTCCTTGCCCGATGTGCGCAGATCTACGGGATACCAGTAGGCGAAGTCGTCGTGAATCTGCTGCACCGTCTGCTCAGGGAGGCCGGTCAGGTTCGCTACAGCTGCGGCATCGCCGTTGTCCATGAAGATGTACTCGAAAAACTCCGGGGGCAAGCTGTCGATCTTCATCCCGGCATTCACATACTTGGCCAGGATATAGTAGGCCATGTAAATGGTCGAGTCTCCCAGGGACTCAATCAGCCACTCCTTATCCCAGGGGAGGTGAGTTCCCAGACCCTTCCGCCTGGCGCAGGCCTTGTCCTTCAGCCAGTCGATCTTGTTCTCGAACTCCACCCGGAACTCCGGTGGTATTATGTTCATCCTGGACAGGCACCATAAAACCCTGCCCTTCCACTCGGGATTGGAGTACTCCAGGAACCACTGGTCCCGCACCATCATGATAACGCACCTGGTGCCGCAGCGACAGATCACCGGGGTCTCGGAGAACTCATAGAAGATCTCGGCTATCCCTCGATCGATCAGATCCCTGAGCAGCAGGTCCTTGATCTTGCTCACCGCCACGCCCGCGTAGCGGCCGGTGTTGGGCTTGAGAACTCCGTTATGAAACTCGCGGCGGTAGACCATTTTGGTCGCTTCCTCCGCTTTGGGGTCATTCTGATCCCGGACCCCGAGCTCTTTCACTGCTTCCACTGCCGGGAACTCCCCGTAGCCAGGCGACTCTATCAGGGATATGAACTCGATTGCTCTCAGGTCCTCTTTGATGCCATACTGGCTCAGGTCTTCCTCGTACAGATCCTTCAGTGCCAGATAATCGTAAGGGGCATGGGCTGGAACGGACATCACAATCCCTGAGCCATTGTCTGGATCCACGAACCCTGCGGGCAGAACGAGCACCTCCGCCCCGGTGAGCGGATTGGTCACCCTCTTGCCGATAAGCTCAATTCCGGGTATCTCCGCTCCCCAGGCCACAGCTCGGTCGGTATAGGTCAGCTTCTCATAGGCCTCTTTCGAGACGATCCAGCTCTCGTCGTTGATCCTCGCCATGACATAAGTGACACTTGGGTTCAGCCAGAGGTTGGTCACCCCGAAGACGGTCTCCGGCCTCAGGGTGGCACAGGGCATAATCGCATCCCCCATCCTGAACTTGATCAGGGAGAAGTCCATAATGGTGGCATCCTCGCCCTTGAGGATGTCATGGTCCTCCACCGGATTCTTATCGTGCGGACACCAGCGCACCGGGTGGCTGCCCTTGACCACATAATCGAGATTTCGCAGTATGCCGAACTGCCATTCGATGAACTTGCTGTAAGCGGGATCAGTGGTGGTGAACTCTCGCCTCCAGTCTATGGAGTAGCCGATGGACTGCATTGCTGCTTTGGCCTGGCGTCGGAAGTAGAGCACTATCTTCTCCGGCGTATTCAGGCTGGCCAGCTCCTCCTCAGGAATGCCATGCAGCCGGGTGTAGACTCCCCAGATGAGAGGATCTTTGTTGGCTATGAGCTCGGACAGGCCCACGATGGGCGTTCCTGTGGCATGAAACCCCATAGGGAAGAGGACATTGTAGCCCCTCATCCTCTTGTAGCGGGCATATGCATCTCCTATGGTGAATGTGCGGGTGTGACCGGCATGCAGATTACCATTCAAATAAGGATAGGGTATGGTCAAGAGAAACTTCTGGCGCTCATCAGGCTCCGGCTCAAAGATCGCATTCTCCTCCCAGATCCTCTGCCACTTGGCCTCGACTTCTTTTGCGGAATAACTTTCAAGCAATATGGTTCCCTCCAGACTTTCTGTGGCTCGAATCCACCTAATCCTTCATCTTCTCCAGGCGCCTTGCTGCCTCTTCTACCCTCTTCGTCTCTCTGGTGATGGAAAAGCGCATGTAGCCCTCGCCGTACTTTCCAAATCCGAGACCAGGCGTGGCCACTATCCCTGTCCTCTCCAGCAGCTTTGCAGCATAATCGATGGAGCTTCCTTTTACCCAGGCCCAGAGGTATAGCGTCGCCCTGGGCTTCTCCAGTACTAGATCGATATCCTTGAGGGCCTTGTACAGGATCTCTATGCGCTGCTGGTAGACCTTGCGGATCTCATCCACCACTTCTTTTGGGCTGCTCAAGGCCACGATTCCTGCATCCTGCACGGCGCCAAAGGTTCCCGAATCGATGTTGCTCTTGACCTTGCCAATTCCCGCTACTACATCGGCATTGCCCACGACCGATCCTATCCTCCAGCCGGTCATGTTGTAGGTCTTGGAGAGGGAATGAAACTCCACGGCAACATCCTTTGCCCCATCTATCTCCAGAATGCTCAGGGATCTATTGCCATCGTAGTAGATCTCGGAGTAGGGATTGTCGTGCATTATGATGATATTATGATCCCGGGCGTAGTCGACCAATTCTCCAAAGAACTTCTCGCTAGCCGTAGCACCGATGGGGTTGTTTGGATAGTTGAGAAACATGATCTTCGCCCGTCGGGCGACATCTGCTGGGATGGCATCGAGGTCCGGTAAAAAGCCGTTCTCCCTCAAAAGCGGCATTATGGCAGGCTCTCCGCCAGCGAAGGCCGTGGCCGTTGCATAAACCGGGTAGGCAGGATCAGGGACAAGCGCCACGTCTCCCGGATTGATGAAGGCCAGCGGTGCATGAGCGATACCCTCCTTGGAGCCGATCAGAGTGAGCACCTCGTTCTTTGGATCCAGATCAATATCAAAGGTCTTTTTATACCAGTCTGCCACTGCATTCCGGAAGGCGAGTTTTCCCTCATAAGATGGGTACTGATGGTTCGATGAGTCATTCGCCGCCTGCTTTAAGGCCTGAACAATGTGATCGGGCGTCGGAAGATCCGGATCGCCAACGCTCAGATCGATTACGTCCACGCCTTTTGCCCTTGCCTCCTGTTTCGCCTTATCGATGCCGGCAAAAAGGTACGGCGGGAGATTCTTTATCCGATCGGCATACATTAGGTTCTCTCCATGGAAGATGCATTTATATGATGACGGTAATTCTTTTTTCGTTCCTGTCCAGGTTATTATCCCGCAGGTACTACTTTCACGTAGTATTTAAGATTAGAGGAGCCCGGGCAGATCCTTGAAGGTCATATAGAAGATCGGTCGAGATAGGACGTCTTGAAGTTATCGAGCCGAAAGGGAGATTGATGCTGGAGATTAGGGATTTGAGCCGCTGGCTGCCCCAGGAGGCCATCGAGCTTTACGAAGGGCAGGGGTATAACGAGCTTTATCCGCCACAGGCACAAGCCGTGGAACGAGGCCTTCTGGAAGGCAAAAACATGCTTCTTGCCCTGGCTACCGCTTCGGGCAAGACCTTCCTGGCGGAGCTGGCCATGCTCAAAGCCGCTTTGCAGTCGAAGCGATCCCTTTACATCGTCCCTCTGCGCGCCCTGGCAGCAGAGAAGTTCGATTCTTTTCAAAGATTCAAAGATCTGGGCGTGAGCGTAGGCATAAGCACAGGCGACTTCGATAAGAAGGACGAACGCCTGGGCAGAAATCAGATCATCATCGCCACCTCAGAGAAGGCGGACTCATTGATGAGAAACGGCGCCTCCTGGATTCGAGACCTGGCCGTTCTGGTGATCGATGAGATCCACCTCTTAAACGACGTTGGCCGGGGTCCTACCCTGGAGATGACCATCACCAAGCTGCGTCGCTCTAACTCTGGATTGCAGATCATCGGCCTTTCGGCGACGGTGGCCAACTCCCGAGAACTGGCAGACTGGCTGGATGCAGAGCTGGTGAGCAGCGATTGGAGGCCCATAGCTCTGAAGGAGGGGGTCATCTGCAAGGGCAGGCTGGTCTTCTCGGACGAAGAGAGGGCTCTTGAGGCGAAGAAGGATGAGAAGAAGGACGAGTCTATCGCCCTGGTCAGAGACACCCTCTCTCAGGACGCCCAGATTCTGATATTCGAGAACTCCCGCAAGAATGCCGAGGCTGCAGCCATCAAGCTCAGCAACCTGATTCCTCCAGATCCAAAGGCCGAGACCCTGTCGGAAAGCATCCTGGCCACAGGAGAGAGCGAGACCTGCCATCGCCTGGCCTCATGTGTCTCCAGAGGCATTGCATTTCATCATGCAGGCCTCCTGCCCGATCAGCGCAGGCTGGTTGAGCAGGGTTTCCGGGAGAACAGGATCAAGGTCATCGCCAGCACTCCGACCCTGGCTGCCGGCCTGAACCTGCCCGCGCGCAGGGTGCTGATCAAGAGCTACCGGAGGTATGAGTACGGCTCGGGAATGGTCCCCATACCGGTGATCGAGTACCGCCAGATGGCGGGCAGGGCGGGAAGGCCGGGGCTGGATCCTTATGGCGAATCCTTCCTCATGGCCAAGGACGACTCGGAGATGCGTAATCTGAAGGAGCATTATATCGACGGCTCGCCTGAGGAGATCTGGTCGAAACTGGCCAGCGAGAGCGCTCTGCGCACTCATATCCTCTCCACCATCACCGCCGGTTTTGCCCGGACGGAGGGCGAGCTGAAGGAGTTCATTGCCACCACATTTTATGCTTATCAGCAGGATCCCTGGCACCTGGATGCTGCTTTGGAGAAGGTTCTCGCCTTCCTCTCAGATAACGGAATGATCGTGGACAGTCCGGAGGGCGACCTTACGCCAACAAAGCTGGGCTCTCTGGTCTCCAAGCTGTATATCGACCCCTTGAGCGCGGTCATCATGTTGGAGAACCTGGCAGAGAAGGGGGGGCGGGAGGAGAAAAACGGCAAAGAAGCTACAGTGAGAAAGCCCACCGACCTCTCCCTCATCCATCTCATAACCATGACTCCGGATATGGCATTGCTTTACATCCAGTCGGCAGACGGCTGGGTGGAGGAGTTCATCGATCTCAATCAGAGCGAGCTGTTCAATGAGGAGAATTATGATTATCTCCTCCGCGAGGCCAAGACCTCCTCTATGCTGTTCGACTGGATCGGTGAGGTTAAAGAGGAGCTTATAAGCGACCGGTATCGCATCGGACCGGGTGACATCCGCCGGTCTGCGGAGACCGCGGAGTGGCTGATGCACTCTTTAGCAGAGCTGTCCAAGCACCTTGATCTGGGAATCACCTACAGGGCGGAGCAGCTATCGGTTCGCCTCCATTATGGCGCCGGCCAGGATCTCTTATCCTTGCTGGATCTGAAGGGAGTGGGACGGGTGAGGGCAAGAAAGCTCCATCAGTCCGGCATAACCAACCGGGAGAAGCTTAAGAGCACAGATCCGGTGGAGATCGCCAGGCTTCTTGGACCGAAGATCGCAGAGAAGGTCCTCCTTCAGCTGGCTCGTGAGGAGAGGATGGACGGGATGAGATCAGATGAAGCCATTGAAGGATATGGAAAAGACGGAGAGGAAGAGGTGAACGGGATTACGAAAAATCAAGCAGCAAGCGAAGCGCAGCCTCCAGGAGAACGGCCGCCTGCAAACAAGACAAAGGCAAGAAGGCCAAAGCAGGGGAGACTGCCTTGAATTGGCTGAGGAAGATCTTCTCGGGATCGGGATCGGAGGCGGGGGAGAGCCTGAGGCTGGAGGATGTAATTTCCTGGCTGGAGGATAAGGAGACCTCCGCTGGATGGGAGAAGAGCCTCTCCGAGATATATCGCCATCTTGAGGATCAAGCAAAAGAGCTTTCTCTAGACGTCTCCAGACTGGCCTCGGCCGAGCCGGACCCTTCCACTCCTCCAAAGCTCCTCAGGGCAGGGCTCGCCGCCCGGGGTGAGGTGGTCAAGCAAATGGAATCGCTGGAAGAGAAGATAGATCCTCCCAGGAAAATGGATCTTCAGTCCGCCAGCGAGCACCACTGGGCTTTGGTCAAGGGCCTGGAGAGAACGGTGACCACCTTTGGAAGGGCGCAGCGCTATGTAGCTGCCATCTTTCCCAAGAGCCTGGAGAGCATAAACTCCGATCTGGGCCAGATCAGCCGCACTTTGGTCGAGCTGGAAGAGATGATCGGCAAGAGAAGGAAGCTGTCTGAGGAGATCTGGTACTCAAAGGAGCTGGCAGAAGAGCTTGGAAAGGGCCTCGTGGCCATAGACTCCTTGAAGAAGAAGGTGGCCGGAGAGGAGGCGCTCATTGGCAGCACTGCTGCTCGGCTGAGGGATCATGAGGAGAGAATAAGGAATCTGGCGGCAAGCGAGCTGGGCAGAAGGACCGAAGAGCTGAAAAAGAGCCTGGAGGAGAAAAAAAGGGAGAAGATCCAGACAGAAGAGGAGCTGAGATCCCTTATCTCTCCCCTGACCAAGGCCCTGGGCAGGATCACCAAGCAAAGCTCGAGCGACAGGATCAGCCTCGAGCATGGCGAGGTTTTCCTGCAGCTGATGAACAATCCCGCCCATGTCTCGGATAATGAAATTGCTGGATCCCTGGAGGAGTTGCGCGCTCACCTGGCCACCCTGGGATTGAAGGATCGAAAGAAGGAGAAGGTCTTGGATCATATCGACCAGCTGATCGGGAAGAGGTCGCTGGAATTGGCCCGGTCCCGCCATTTCAGCCTGGCAGAGGAGATCAAATCCCTGGAGGTTCAGTTGAAGGAGAGCAGCAAAGAGGCGCTTCAATTGAAAGACGCCATCTCTCAGGATAAGAAAGCCCTGATAAAGCTCGATGCTGCGCTGGAGCAGAGCCGCAAGGACCTTTTGATGCTGGAGGAGAGGATGGGGTCAAAGCAGTCAGAGCTTGTGGAGAGGCTGACCAGGATCGCCGGCAAAGAGATGAGTCTTATTCTGCCAGAAAAAAGCGGGTGATGAGCTGTTGGTCAACTTTGGGGGCATAGTCCCTCTATCCACGGTGGACTGGCTGGGAAAGGCGGCATTGGTCGTATTCCTGCGCGGCTGTCCCCTCCGCTGCCCCCACTGCCACAATCATGCCCTTCAGACCGGCGAGAGCGAAATCGAATTTCATGCTCTGGCATCCCGGATAGTCTGCCGGACCAAAGGCCTGCATACTCCGGCTATAAAATTGAGAGCCAATCTCCGCCAGATCAGCCTGGAAGACGCATCCATTAGGGCAGCGTCCCGGCCATTTGTCGAAGCCTTCGTCCTCTCGGGAGGCGAGCCCCTGCAGCAGCTAAAGGCCTGTCATAGGCTGTTTGGCCTGGCTCGAAGCCTTGAGCTGGCCTGTGGGCTTGAGACCTCGGGATTCTACCCCGACAGGCTGAGGAGGCTGCTGGAGGCGGATGTGGTGGACAAAGTCTTCTTGGACCTGAAAACTGAGCTTGATGAGCCCGCCTATCAGATGGCCACGGGCATAAGGGGTGTAGCCGCCCGGGTCCGGGAGAGCCTGGAGATCTGCTATGAATTTGGCGTAGTATTCGACGCCAGGTGCACGATCTTTCCTGAACTGCCCTCCACAGGCCAGATAAAGGAGATCGCCAGGATTCTGGAAAAGCTTGGTGGAGAGTACCCTGATAGCCATCTGGAGCACTTTGTCCTCCAGCAGGGTCATCCCAGGGAGGGCGAGCCCTGGTTTGAGCCGGTATCACTGGAGGCGATGCAGGAGATGGTCCGGGTCGCGGGTGGGGGAATTCCGGTTCAGGTGCGAGCGCCGCCTGCGATCAAATGGGCGGGCGAGATTGCCAAGAGCACATGAATGGTGAAGAGATGAAGAGAGAATGAAGATCATCGGTTTTGTGGGCCTGCCGGGGTCAGGCAAGGGCGAGGCCTCGAAGATCGCTCGAGAGCTGGGTTTGAGCGTGGTGGTAATGGGGGATGTCATCCGCCAGGAGGCGGCCCGGCAGGGTTTGGAGCCGACCGACCAGAACCTGGGCCGGATAGGCAATGCCCTGCGGGAGAAAGAAGGGGCGGAGGCCATAGCCAGAAAGACGCTAAAGATGGCTCGAAAGACGGGAAGAGACCTGGTTGTGGTAGACGGTCTGCGCTCCGGAGCGGAGGCGGAGTTCTTTCGATCCCAGGCAGATGAGTTCTACTTAATTGAGGTCTGGGCAGCAGCAGATGCCCGGCTGGGGCGGCTGGAGAAGAGGGGGCGGCCGGACGATCCGAAGGTATGCGGAGAGGTGGGGGGCAATGCTTCTGCTGAAGGCCAGGCAAAAAGCAATTCTGCCACCGCTCTAGAGGAGAGGGAGTGCCGGGAGAAGGGCTGGGGATTAGCTCGGGCCATGGAGAGGGCGGATTACCGGATAGACAACTCGGGAAGCCTGGAGGATCTGCGCCGGAAGGTGGTGAAGCTCGTGGGGGAGATTGAAAAGGGCGTCAGCGGAGAGTCAATGGTGGGCTGATCAAACTCGACCGTTATGTCTGCATCACTGCTATCCTTTTCTTCTCCCCGAGCGAAAGAGCCGAACAGGCCTATTCTCTTAACGCCAAATCTCTTCTCAATTTCTTGCTCGTGCCCTCTCACGATATCAAAGATATTCATAATGGTGTCATTTAATCGTTTGCTGGCAAAGATTAAAAATCTGCCTAATGGGATGCTTCACATCATCATGCCCAGCTTTGTGAACTCTCCATCACCGCTAAATCATACTGGAGTTATGCATCGCCGAATCCGCAGAATGTACGCTATCGCTCTTTGATACCTGGCAGAGCCGCTCTACCCCGTTGATCTCCTGGATGAAACCCGCTACTGCCGGAGGCACCAGCCTCTCCCAGTCTCCTCTCTCCCGCATGAGAGCGCGGATGGCCGATCCGGAGTACACATCCCGCTGATACAGGGGGGGCTTTTTCACCTCAACCCCCGCCTCGGAGAAGAGCCGGATGACCAGGGGGTTGTTGGAGTAGACCAAGTCAAAGCAGGGCACCATGGACTGCAGATGTGAGACCCACAATGAGTTGCGGTTGATATCCTGCAGGGTGGTGACGATACACCTCTTCCGCAGCTCCCCTTTGCCCAGCGCGGCATAGATCATCTCCATCCTCTCCCCGCTGGTGAAGGGGTTCTCCGGGCCATGGCTCTCCTGGGCGCTTCCGATCACTATCACTATCTCATCAACCTCTCGTGCGATCTCCTCTAGAACTGCCTGATGGCCGAGGTGATAGGGCTGAAATCGCCCAATGTAAAGCCCGCGCATAGCCTTGACCTTCCTTTCTGGCCTATTTTCCGATGACTTTCTTTCCGATGAGCTTTATGGCGCTCTCTTTATTGGGGCCTATGGGCGAGCCGACCACAATCTGGGTGACTCCGGTCGATAAAAGCTCGTCTATCCTTGCCCTGCAGTCTGCAGGCGCTCCAGATATGGAGAAGGCCTCGGTCATCCTCGGGGTCACGCCATCCATCGCCCCCTTGAAGTCGAATCGGGAGATAGCGTCCGATATGGCCTTGGCCTCATACATTCCTATGCCGTGCCTCTCCAGCACATTCTCCGGCGATCCGGCGACGATGAAGGCCACCACTATCTTGGAGGCGTTCACCGCTTTGGCCGGGTCCTTGTCGGCGCTGAAGCTGGCATAAGCGCATACCTGGACGTCCTCAGGCTTGCGTCCTGCCTTTTCAGCTCCCGCGCGGATCATGGGCACAGCGAACTTGAAATCATCGGGATGGGAGGCATTGATCAGAACACCGTCGCTGATCGCCCCGGCCAGCTCCAGCATCTTGGGACCCTGAGCGCCGATATAAATCGGTATCTTCGAGGTGGTAAAGGACATTTGAGCCCCCTTGAACCCCGCCTGGCTGACCTGCTCTTTAGCCAGGAAGGCTCTGATCGCCAGGACAGTCTCCCTAACCCTGGAGAGGGGCTTGTCCCAGTCGATTCCCATCTTATCGAATGTGGCCTTGTCACCGGGACCTATGCCCAGGATCGCCCGCCCGCCGGAGAGCTCGTTTATGGAGGCGATGCTGGAGGCAGTGATGGCCGCATTCCTGGTGTAGGGGTTGGTGACGCCCGTTCCGAGCGAGATCTTATTGGTCAATAAAGAGAGTACTGCGAGGGTAGTCCAGACATCCCTATTATTGTAGTGATCTGTGATCCAGATATTTCCAAATCCAGCATCCTCTGCCAGCTTCGCCATATAGCCGATCTTCAGTACCGATTCATCGGGAACGAACTCTATTCCAAACAACTCAAATCTCCTCCAGCTCGATGCGATCTTGAGCCTTCAGGCAAAAAGCCTCGCTGGCATTTCCCTGGTTGATCGCAATTTCTGCAAAGCCATGGCTCCCCAGGGTTATAAGTGGTTCGATCCTCCGCCCTTCGGCATAGGTTCTCGCCCTCTTCAGCCTGACTCCCTTGAGCATCATATCCTGGGCGGGAAGCCTCTGCAAGTTCAGGATGAGGTTGCCGAAACGGTCGACATAAATGATTGTGGCCTCAAGGCCGTGAGCAGTCTTTTTTGCTTCGCCAAAATCAAGGTCCACAGGCCGGACCCTGGGACCGAGGCTTGCCGGTGGCTGGCCAGCGGCGATGAGGGCCGCAGCGGGGGCGAACACATCCCTGCCGTGAAAGGTGCTGGAGGCCCCAGGATGGGGGGTGATCTCATAGGCCACCGGCCTTCCCAGGGAGCGAGCGGCGGGAATGAGAAGGCCGTTGTCAGGTCCTGCGAACATCTGGCCGCCGCTCTCCACCACCAGGCTCCGCCTGGCTGTCCCCACCCCAGGATCGACCACTGCAATATGAATGGTTCCAGGGGGAAAGAACCTGACCGTAGAGAGAAGAGCAAACGCCCCCGCCCTCACATCCTGTGCGGGGATGTCATGGGCAATATCCACGAAGGTTATCTTGCCAGCGATATTTCCTGATTTGCCCTGCAGCCGGGAGAGGATCACCCCCTTCATCTGAGCGGGATAAAAGGAGCCAAAGTCGGAAAGAAGGGTTATGATCAAGATCTATCTCCTCTTTCTCGCTCCTTTCTTCTCTTCATCCTGGCTTTCAGGCATTCAGCGTTGTTTCTGCTTTCACGGGCTTTATCGCTTCCACTATATTGATCCCCCTTCTTTCCAGCTCCCGCATGAGATCGCTATAGGCTTCATCCTTGAAGGCCTCCTCCGGAGCAACAATTCCCTTCTTCTTGATCCCGCCCTGGGCCAGAAGCCTGGCGGCAATTGCTGCGGAGGAGCTGGTCACCCTGGCCATGGCAGATATGCCGTTTTTGCTGTCTGCGCCCGTCCACATGAAGTATTCGGCCTGCTCATCCCTTCCCCAGGCAGTGTTCCACATGACGCAGACGTCCTCGTCACCGGGCAGGGGTCTGAGCTTCGGCTCTATCAAATTCAAGAAGAAGTCCCGGGGGGAGACGGACTGACTAGCATAATTTATAGGAGCAATATCCAAGAGGCCGCACTCTTTCAGGGTGTCAATGGCCTGCCAGTGGCCCGGCCAGCGAACCGTCTTCTCAGAGAAGCTCTCCAGATGGTTGTGGGTGTACAGGAAGCTGGGCATCCCTGGGGTGATGGCACACTCCAGCTGCTCATCGATTCCGCATTCCTGGAACCGGAAGCTCTCCCGTCCTGAGGTTGCCGCCACCTCTACCACCTGGCCGTTCTCCAGCACCCTGACCCTGACCATGTACTCGCGCAGAACATGATCAAAGGACCAGGTGATCATATACTGCAATGGGTGGCGGGCCGCTGCCTCTCGGCAGGGAATCCCGCCCACCCGGGCCACCGCCCTTTTGGCTCCCACCTTTCTGATTCCCTCGCCCAGGGTGACATTGGAGAGTCCAGGGGCAAATCCCATGCCATCCAGAAGGGCAACACCGCTATCAATAGCCTTTTTGTGCAACGACTCGCCATAATCGTCCAGGGTCATGCCCGTTGGTGCTGCCAAACCCTCCTTCTCATAGGGATCCGGTCGGCGGTGATACTCCTCCAGGATGTCCACAGCATCCAGGCCTGCGCCTATCGCCGTCTCCACCGCTCTATAGCTACTCCTTCTCTCGGGAAGGGCGATGATCCCAATATCATACTCTTGCATCAGCCTTCTGGATTCCCTGGGATCGGAGATATCGATGAGGTGGGGTACAACTCGGTCGCTACCTATCCAATCAAGGGTCTTTTGCAGTGATCTCTCTCTTCGGCCAGCGATTCCCACCACATCGGCTCCGCCGTACCTGGCCAGATCCCAGGCCACCGCCGAGCCGATTCTTCCCGTGCCTCCCAGGACGAGCGCCTTCAACTCTCCTCCTCTCTGTTACCTATCAGAATTAGATTAGCCGTCATTTGGATCTTCTCCCGGGATGGATCATCCTTCCAGCAGCTGGACATCTGCTTTTCTGGATACCTTCAGTTCATCTTTGCCCTGATAACTATTTATGGTTCCGGTGATCCTCACCCGCGTATCCTTCTGAAGCTGAGCTGATAGCTCCTTTGCCCCAGAGCTGGCGGGAATGAAAACGGGCATTGCTGTCGAATCCAGGTTTAAGATCAAATTGCCGCCGCTCCTGGTATTCTCTGCTCTGGTGATCCGGCCGTCCAGAGTGATGAGAGAGGAGCGGGAATTCTCCCCGGATCCCAACTCCCCAGAGGCAGGGATATAGCTCTCCTCAGGGCTGAAGGCCCAGAAGGCGGCTGCCAGTGAGCCTAGTGCCATGAAAAGCAATACCACTACTATCTTCTCCTCCTTTTGCATCCTCATAATCATCATCTTCAGGCATAGCCAAGGCTAGCAGAATCCTAAGAAAAATTATGTTAAAAATAAGTTAATTTATTTTTTCTCTTCAGGCTTGGACCCAAAGCGCTCCTGCCAGCCCTTCTCCAGATGCTCCAGGCAGATGTCGCATACTCCCTTATAGGCTCCCTCAGGATAGGTCAGGTTATGCACCGGAGCCTTGATGGGATAAAGTGTTGGACGAGCACGGGTACATAGATCGCAATCAGCCATATTAGATTCATCTCCTACGCATGGGTGTAGGTTTTTCTCATTGTTGAACTTTTCTGTTGAAAGCGCCATTAATACTGCACCAATCCTCCCTCTGCCTTGACCTTTAAAACCGCCCTCTCGAACACAAACAGGCTCAGTGGAAGCAGCACGATCGAGAACAGGACCAGGCTGAGCAACTCCGGAGCCAGCTCGCCGATGGAGTACCCCTGCAAGAGAGCATGCCTCATGCCATTGACCGAGTAGGTGATGGGCAGGATGTGAGAGATGCTCTGCAGCCAGGACGGGAATACCTCGATGGGAAAGAGGACCCCTCCAAAGAGCTCAGAGGTGCCCATCAGAAGCATGTTAATCGGGTCTCCCCGTTTGAAGACCATTATGAAGCTGGCCGAGAGTATTCCTATGCTGCTGAAGCATATTATAGTGAGGACCAGGATCAATAGCGCGCCTCCAACATTGGCCTGGGTCATATCCACTCCTAAGAGTATGCCTATGACCAGATAGAGCAGCACCCGGAAGGAGGCGAAGATGAAGTTCCACAGGGATGACAGGGCGATGATGCTCGATGTGCTGGTGGGGGTCACCAGCATGGCCTCTAAAGTTCCCATCATCTGCTCATCTCGCACGCTCTCGGAAAAGCTCCGGAGCGAGATCATCAGATATCCGGAAAAGGCCATGCCTATGAGGACGAAGGAGAAATAATCCCCTCCATAGGGCTCCAGGTACTTGGCTGCCCCATCTCCTATCAGCTTGGCGATGAAGTAGTAGGTCAGTATATTGAAGAGCATGAAAAACAGCCTTAAGAAGAAGTCGAACTTGTAGCTCAACTGCAACATATAGCCCTTCTTGATGAACCAGAATGCCTTCTCGAAGATCATATTCCCCTCCTTCTGCCTATTCCCCGCCCTCTGCTCTTCTGCCGGGGGATGTTTACTGGAAATGGCGTCGACTGCTCATCTAGCGATGCCTTGCCGGTATAATGGCTGAAGACATCGCCCAGAGTGCAATCCTGGGAAAGACCGGCCTTCAGCTCCGCTGGGCTCCCGTTGGCCTTGATCTTCCCCTCATCCAGTATGGCCACTCTATCGCAGAGCTCCTCCGCTTCATCCAGCTGATGAGTGGAGATGAATATGGTCTTGCCCTTCTCTGCCACGATTTTCTCCTTGATGAATTTCCGCAGGTTCCTTGCCGCTCCCGGGTCCAGGCTTCTGGTCGGCTCGTCCATAAAGAGGACTGCAGGATCGTTTAAAAGCCCCCGGGCGATGGCCATCTGCTGCTTCATGCCCGCAGAGTAGCTATAGAAGGGCTCATCTGCCCGGTGTTTGAGCCGGACCACATCCAAAAGCTCCTCTGTTCTTGACCTGACGACGCTCTGAGGAAGATTGTAGAGAGTGGCAAAAAACTGCAGGTTCTCTCTGCCCGATAGCCTCCAGTAGAAGCTCCTCTCATCGGTGGTCACAAAGCCCAGGGACTCCCTTGCCTGCTGACCCTCTTTCACCACATCATAGCCATTTACATATGCCTCTCCCTCTGACGGAAGAATAAGGGTGCACAGTATCTTGATCAGAGTGGACTTGCCCGCTCCGTTTGGACCGAGAAGGCCATAGACCTCCCCCTCTTGAACTTTGATGTTGACTTTATCCAGCGTGGTCAGAATATCTCTATTTCCGGATCTTCTTATGGCATCCAGGAATCCTCTATACAGCACAAAACTCTTGGTTAAATCCCGTGTCTCGATTGAATACATCCATTATCTCTCATCTGTTTATCGATCGGTATGGAACCGCATAAATTATCTAATTTTTTTCGTTATATTTAAGATTGATTCTAAGATTGCCCTGATGAAGGCAGTGCTGGGGATTGCAGGCATATTCATTCGCTGGAATTCCATGGACTATGCGGACAGCCCGGAGAGCTTGGTCTCCACTATAAAGGAGTTCAAGGTCGACCAGGCAATGCTATCTCAGATGCAGAACGCCGGCATGTATCTGCTCAAGATTGCAGGAGTAATGTGAGTGGGGCATAGATAACTGAAGGCTCTTCGCTGAATTATGTGGGTGAGTCCAGGCAGAGAATATGGCCTCTGTTCCTCTGTGTCTCTGTGGTTGGGTCAGAGCATAGCGGTTCACCACATAGGCGAAAAGATACAGAGAATTTCCGATGCAAGTTCACCCATAACAACAGCGAGGAGCCTAACTGAATAACATTGTTACTATTATTCACTCATAGATTTTAATTCATACTACTAATGGAAAGGTTCTTAAAACAACCTGCGAGATTCTACTGCCAAGGTGAAATTCAAATGCTTATCGGATCATCAACCAGGGATTCCATCTCCATGAGATGCCTCCCAATGATTGGATTTGTTGCAGCTGGATTGCTGCTATTATTGCTTTGCACCGCCCAGGCAGACGATGGCGGTGATGGCCAGGTGCTGACCATTGCCGACTATATCGGCGACTGGGGCTACCCCTCGCCCTACGGCCATTACTCGCGCGGCCCAGGATATGTGAGGATGAGCCTGATCTTCGACACATTGGTCTGGAAGGACGAAAAGGGCATCATCCCCGCTCTGGCCGAGAGCTGGGAGATGGAGGGAGATGATGCTTATACATTCAAGCTGCGAGAGGATGTCCTCTGGCATGATGGCGAGAGGTTCGCCGCCGACGATGTGGTCTTTACCATCGATTACATTAAAGAGCATCCCTACATATGGGTCTCCTCCGACATCATAAAAACGGCAGAGGCGGTCGACGACTATACAGTCAGAATCAGCCTCAACCAGCCTTATGCTCCTTTCCTGGAACTGGTTGCCGGAAGCCTTCCCATTCTCCCGGAGCACATATATGAGGGCGTAGACGATCCCGCAGAGTTTCGGGAGGATTCCGCTCTTGTGGGCACCGGCCCATTCCAGCTTTTGGACTATGACCAGTCCCAGGGAAGCTATCTCTATCAGGCCTTTGACGACTACTACCTCGGCAGCCCCAAAGTGAAACAGCTTAAGTTCGTCAAGGTAAACCTGGAGATGTCTGCGGCCGCTTTGGAGAAAGGGGATGTGAACGCAGCAAACGTGCCTCCTGAGGTGGCAGAGGACCTGAAAGACGAGGGCTTCACCGTGATGCTCTCCTCCCATGACTCTATCACCAAGATCATGGTCAATCACAAGAAGGAGCCTCTATCTGATTCCCGTTTCAGGCAGGCACTTTACTATGCCATCGATCGCCAGGCCCTGGTGGACAATGCCGCTCGCGGCTACGGAGTCCTGGCCAGCCCCGGCCTTTTCGCTGTGGATAACCACTGGTACAATTCCGATGTAGAGCCATACGACTACGACCCGGCAAAGACAGAGGAGCTGATGGAGGAGCTGGGCTACTCCAAGGTGGACGGCTACTTCTCTGTGGATGGGAGTCCGGTCAAACTGGAGATGCTGGTAACCTCAATCAATGAGCGGGCAGGAGAGCTGATACGCCAGCAGATTGAGGATGCAGGCTTCATGATAAGCCTTCGCACAGTGGATTCCAAGACCCTTGACAGCATGGTTACTGAATGGAAGTTCGATCTGGCTCTAAACAGCCACGGCGGCATGGGTGCAGATCCCGAGATCCTGAAGAGGATGACCGGCGATGGATACACCTTCAACAGCGCCCGCTACACAGAGAACTCGGAGCTCAATGAGCTGCTGGACGGAGAGGTGGCTGAGATAGACGAGCAGAAACGGGAGGATCTGATCGATCGTATTCAGGTGATCCATGCACAGGAGCTGCCGGTTCTTCCCCTATATTACGCTGACACCTACTGGGCGCACGACGGCAGGGTGGAAATGTATTACACCCGGCAGGGAATTGCCAATGGCGTTCCTCTGGCACTGAATAAGCAGATATTTGTCAGCTGAAGGATGTGAATAGAGATGAAATTTGTGATTTGCGGCAAAGGCGGAAGCGGAAAGAGCACCGTCTCCGCTCTTATCGCCCGGGAGATGGCTTCGAGAGGAGAGAAAGTGCTGGTGGTGGACACCGACGAGTCCAATTTCGGCCTCTACAAGCAGCTGGGCCTGCCCCAGCCCAGGGACTTCATGGACTCCCTGGGCGGCAAGAAGGGGCTGGGGGAGCGGTTGATGAAATTTATGAGGTCGGAGGGAAAAGAAAAGCTCTCCATTCTTCAGGAGTTCTCGATAGATGATATACCCCAGGAGCTGATTGTGGGCGAGGATGGCATAAAGCTGGTTGCCATCGGCAAGATCCACGACTACGGCGAAGGCTGTGCCTGTCCCATGGGCGCCCTGGCCCGAGAGTTCATCGAGAAACTGAAAGCGGATGGAATGCAGGTCATCGTGGATACGGATGCGGGAATCGAGCACTTCGGCCGGGGGGTGGAAGCGGGCAGCGACCGGATAGTGGTGGTCATAGACCCCAGCTTCGAGTCGGTGCAGCTATCAGAGAAGATATCGGAGATGGGGGCGAAGATCAATAAGCCGGTCTGCTTCATCCTCAACCGGATGAATGAGGATGCTGCGGAGCTTTCGTCCCTGGTTGACGGGAAGAAGGTCATAGGCAGCGTGCCTTTTGATCGCGATGTCTTCCAGGCATGTCTGAAGGGCAGCCTGGTGCCCCAGCTGGCGGAGATGAAAGAGATCGTGGACCGGCTGCTGGCGGAGTGATCAAGGTATGATTCTGAAGCCGAATCAGAGGTCGCAGATCATGCCTCTGCCGGTAGTGCTCTTATCTACGATCTCTCAAGATGGAGTGCGAAATGCGGCACCCTGGTCCTGTGTGACCCCGGTCCTCCGGCCACTGGATGAGGTGCTGATCGCCTCCTGGCTAAAAAGAGACACATTGGAAAACATCCGCCAGACGGGGGAGTTTGTGATCAATGTGCCAAGAGCTGGGATGGAGGATGCAGTCATGACCTGTGCTAAGAGCTTCCCCCCAGAGGTCGACGAACTCAAGGAAGCGGGTCTAGTGGCCAGACCCTCAGTCAAGGTCAAGCCACCAGGAATCGAGGGCTGCCTGGCCTGGGCTGAATGCACTGTGGAAGAGGAGATAGCCCGAGAGAAGTATGTGCTAATCGTTGGCCGGGTGGTGCACCTGGAGGCTGACGACAGGTTCTTCTCTCCTGAGAATGGAATGGACTTTGAGAAGGCCATGCCTCTATGCATAATGGGCTCGAACAAGGGAATGCAGTTCGTCCGTCCCACGGCAACAGGAGAAAAGGGCGGATACGCTCATCATCCCTGAGCATCATGTCCTCAAATCTCCCTAAATCTTTTTACGATCACCTCTGCACAGAGCTACAATTGGGGGCGTGGCTCTCGGTGCAATGCTTGCCCCCGGACGCCCCCCTCTTCTGCCATTTCGGCGCTGAAAAATTGTTATAAGCAAAATTTATATTTATTCATATTAAGTATGAATTTTTTCCGCAAAAGTTATAAACTATTCAGATTAACATCTCCACGTCTGCGACTATTCACAGATTGCAAGCACAGTACCGAAGATGAGGCGATAAAGTGAAAATGGAGAAATTTGCAGTAACGGTTCTGCTCCTTTTGGCCCTGGTGCCTGGTATGGCTCTGGCCGAAGGGGTGGACATGTATCAGCTCGGCACGAATGCAACAAACTATGCCATGACCGAACTGGGGTTTGAGATGGGAGATGTGAACGTCCTGGCCCTTACCAACGCCGGATATCCGGTAATCGACGGCCAGACGACCGATATGTGCCTTGATGCCGTGGTGGAAGTCTCCGGCTGCACTCCTGGAAAGGAGAACCTGGTCAACATCTTGAGCGCACCCTGGAAGCCCCTCTGGTTCGGCTTCTTCAACAAGAACACCGGAGAGGCGGTATACATGAAGATGAACGCTGACGCCTCCGGCTTCGAGATCCAGGATAAGGATAAGATCGATGCAGAGACCGTCCTCGCCAACGTCGAGACCTGGGAGCCGGGCAACTTCAGCCACATGCTGCCCATCGCCAATGTCTGGACCCACGAGAAAACCCCATATGTCTTCATGAAGGCCGTCCAGCTCCACGACCACCTCTGCCCTGGAGTCTCCAGCGGCTTCTTGCTCGCGAGGTACATGGAAAAAGAGCTCCCCATCGATGACCCTGCCAACCAGAGCTACAAGGTAATAGCCTGTCCCAACTGGTGCAAAGATGACTACTTCCAGATCGCTTGGGACTGCACTCCTGGAAAGAGCGGCATCTTCGTCAAATGCCTTACCGAAGATGAGACAAGCGCTCTGACGGAGAAGTATAACGGCACCAGAGTCGCAGGCATATTCATCCGTTGGGACGCTTCGTCCAAATCTGGTGACGGCCTGGTCCTCGGGTTCGACTTCAACAAGGCCGGAAACATGAGCAACATAGATACCTGGCCAAGCTGGGCCTACAGGCTGAAGGAGGACTTTGTCCTGATGGACGCCGCCGACTCTCCGGAAGAGTTCGTCTCCACCATCAAGGAGTTCCACCTGGAAAGCACGGAGGAGCTACAGGCCCTCCAGGGCGCGGGCGTGCACCCCCTGAAGGTGCTGGGAGTAGAGACCTGAAACCGATTCGAGGATGGATAAGTTGACCATCCCCCCTATTTTTTATGAAAGCCTCCGCGGGTATCCAACGGCTGAAAAGAGCAAAGCTGCCAGGAGGATCAGAAAGGGGAAGACGGAAAGGGTGGCGGTGAGCCCGAACTGGTCGGCAATGGCACTCGATACCGAGACACCAAGGCCGCCAGCGCCCATAGCGATACCCATGAAGAGGCCCGAGATCAGGCCAATCTTGCTCGGCATAAGCTCATGAGCCATGGCAATCGTCACCGAGAACGAGGCCCAGAGGAAAAACCCGAAGCAGAGTATCGCGAAAATCTGAAGCGCATCATTCGTCAGAAGAATCGCGGCAAAAGCCGGGATGGAACACAGAGTTGTCGCGATAACTACCGGTTTCCGGCCCACCCGATCGGAGAAGTAGCCTCCGGCAAGCTGCCCGACAACCCCAGCTAAGAGCATGGAGCTGATGAAGAAGGTTGCCTCAAGCAGAGGGTACCCGTTCAGGACAAGGTAGGTGGGGAGGAAGGTCATCGTCCCGACGGTGACCCAGGAGCGGAGCGTAGAGCCGGTGAAGAGAAGGATCACCGGCTTCCAGTTCTCCTCGCCGTCGGACTCTGCCTGTCGTGCCGCCACCGGGCAGGTGTCTGGGATCGGACGAATAAGGAGGAGAAGTGCGCCGATCACAGCAGGTATCAAAAGCCAGGTTATAGCAGAAAGGCCTCCAGCCGTGATCACTATGCCGGCAAGGATCGGTCCGAGAGCATGACCGAGGTTTCCGCCCACGATAAAGAAAGAGGTGAGACGGCC
>NZ_DAKC01000004.1:0-3330 GCF_002496465.1 Methanosaeta sp. UBA356
TTGCTTGCCTTCTTCAGCCCCCCCTCCACTGCATCGCGTATGATATAGCCGCCCACGTGCAGCACAGTGTCTCCAAGTTCTGCATCCCTCTCCATAGAGCCGGTGCAGGGATAGGAATGGTGAGCCTCGGATATCCTCTCCCTCAGGTCGGGCTGATCGGTCTCCAGGCCCAGCATCTTCTTGGCCACAAACCAGGTGGATCCGCAGGGGGCGCTTCGCACGACATTAGCCCCCATGATCACCTCCTTTCCCTCTCTGCTGCCCTGGACGGAAAACTCTATCACTGGGTTCCCAATTCTCGCCTCTTTCAGGAACTGAGCGATGATGGGCTTATTTGGATCGGGGGCGAGAGCGCAAAACGGCTTGGCAAAGGCCGCCTCCATCCCCAGCTCCGCTGCCTTCTCCTCCACCTGTCTTCTCTGCCCCAAAGGCATCTCCTTCGGAGATTCCGATCCGCCGATGATCGCTTTGACCCCAGCCTCTTTGAACTTGGGAAGCAGGCCGTAGAGGATATCGGGATGGACATTGATCACAATGACCAGATCCACCTTGGGTATATCTTGAGGGAGCAAGGGCTCTACATCATCTATGAAATCCCCATAAGTCGATGGATCTGGCATCTCCACCAATGCCACAATATCTTTTGCCAGGTCCGGGGCAACATTCCGGCATTCGGTGCAGGCGTCTGCGCAGGAGATGCAGAACCCTGAGAAGTTCACCAGGTTTCCAACCACCCGGCTGCCGAAGTCGCCACTGTAGTATACCGCCAGCTTCATCTTCTCACCATTCCTGTATCGTTTACTACCTTCCCGTCGATCATGCATATGAACTGATCGAGGGGGATATTCTTTCCTGACCTCTTCATTGCCTGCTCCACCAGGTTAATGATATGGTAGCAGCAGGGAACCTCCATCCTGAGGACGGCTATATCCCGGATCTCATTTGAGCTGAGGATCTCCGCCAATTTAGAGATGAAGGGCTCGCTCTGATCCAGCTTCGGGCAGCCGATGAGAACCACCCTTTTTCGGATGAACTCGGAGATGACAGGGCAGGCAAATGCCGAGCAGTCCGCGGCTATCAGCAGACTGGCGTCCTTGAAATAGGGGGCATTGGTATGGGCCAGCCGCATCTGTATAGGCCAGCTGGAGAGCTGGGAGGAGGAGCCGAGCTTGTTTAGATGCTGTCCTGGTCCCTCTCCTCTCCCCCTACTCGATCTCTGTGATTGATGAATTGGGAGGTCGCAGGGGGCTATTGGTCCCGATTCGCCCTCTTGTTCCGCCCTCTTTTCGGCGGGGCTGTTGCCCTCTGCTTTGGATTGCTGCTGAAATTCCAGGGCCGCCTTCTCATCGAATGCTTCTGCATCTCTCCATTCGATGGTCAGAGCTCCAGTGGGACACTCGCCAATGCAGGCTCCCAGGCCGTCGCAAAACGATTCTCTTGCTACCCGCGCTTTGCCATCCACCATTTCTATCGCTCCCTCTGAGCAGGCGATAGCGCAGCTGCCGCAGCCATTGCAGAGTGACTCATCGATCTTGATGATATTTCTCTTTACCATTGCGACTCCCAATCATCTACCCCATCATCTTCTTAATGTCCTCATCCGGGGTGCTGATCAGCCGGATGTCGTACTGGTCCACCAGGATCTTGAGCATATCATCATTGATCCATCCGGGGACGATGGGGCCCAACCAGATCCCTTTGATTCCCAATGCCAATAAGGACCAGAGAATGGCCACCGCCTTCTGCTCCATCCAGCTTATCACCAGTGTTAAGGGCAGGTCATTGACTCCCACTCCAAACAGGTCGGCCAGAGCCCCGGCCACCTCCAGGGCGACGATGGCATCGTTGCACTGACCCAGGTCGATCAGACGGGGGATGCCCTCTATGTCCCCTAAATCCAGGTCATTGAAGCGGAACTTGCCGCAGGCTAAGGTGAGGACCACTACATCCTGGGGCAGCTTTTGCACGAACTCCCGGTAGTAGTCGGACTTCTTCAGGGGAGCATCGCAGCCGCCCACTAAGAAGAACCTCTTGATCTTGCCCTTCTCCACCAGTTCCTTGATCTTGGCGGCGTGGGAGAGGAGAACGGAGGTGGAAAAGCCGGTGGTCAGCTCATACTCTCCCGGAGCGTCTGGGAGCTCCGGCAGCTCTCGAGCTCGAGCGATAACCTCGGAGTAGTCGTATCCATCGATGTGCTTGACCCCTGGCAGGTAGACCGGCCCGGTGGAGAACATGCGGTCGATGTACTCCTCACGCGGAGGAAGGAAGCAGTTGGAGGTGCCCAGGAGGGCCATGGGATACTGGGCGAAGAGCTTCTTTTGGTCAAACCAGGCTTTGCCCAGATTGCCTGCCAGGTTCTTGTACTTTCTCAAGCCCGGATAGCCGTGGGCGGGGAGCATCTCGGAGTGGGTGTAGACGAATACATCTGTGCCCTCCACCTGCTGCAAGAGCTTATCCAGGGCGTTCATGTCGTGGCCGGTGATAATGATGCCGTGGCCCTTTACCGTTCCCGTCCTCACCTTGGTGGGCGTGGGCTCGCCGAACCTCTCGATGTGCGCCTGCTTGAGCAGCTTCATGGTCCTGATATTCATCTCCCCCGCTTTCACTGCCAGGTTGAGGAACTCCTCGGGGTCGAAGTTCACATTGGTCAGTGTGGAGAAAAAGCCCCTCTCGATGAATGCGTCCACCTCCGGGTCGCTGTAGCCCAGTTCCCGGGCATGATAGAGATAGGCGCTGATGCCCTTGATGGCGAAGAGCAGGTTATCCTGCAGCCGGGCGACGATCGGTTCCTTTCCACATACTCCTTTCACTGTGCAGCCGGTGCCCCGGGCGGTCTGGGAGCACTGGTAGCAGAACATGTCCAATTTTTCAGTAGCTGCCATTTTTTATTGCCTCACAACTAGTATACTATTGATACCAAAGTATATAACCTCGAAAGTTTCCCTGAGTATACCATGTATGAAGGATGCACAGTAAACCTGACTGTGAAGTATATTGCCAGAAAATGGACCATGCTAATACTCTTGGAGCTCTACAAGGGAGTGGGGCACACCAGGCGGTTCTCTGAGTTGAAGGGCTGTCTGGCAGGGATCACCCAGAAGGTTCTATCCGTTCGGCTCAAGGAATTGGAGCGGGAGGGGCTGGTGGAGAAGAAGATGGACAGCGAGGCCTTTCCCCTGAAGAGCGAGTACACCCTCACCGAGAGCGGCTTAGAGATGATCGAGGTCATCAAGAGCATAAAGCTGTGGGCCTTGCGCTGGAAGATAAAGAACATCGAGTGCGGCAGCCAGGATTGCGGGCAGTGCGTTCTGTAAACTACTCCGGCCTAAA
>NZ_DAKC01000088.1:0-28409 GCF_002496465.1 Methanosaeta sp. UBA356
AGGAAGTCATCGCTGATCAGGTAAAACATTCCACATGCCAGAAAACTCTATTTACCTTCAAGCAGATATCAATCCGGAGCGAATATCCTGTTTGAGATCTTAATACTGCCCATCACAGTCATCATCCTGCTTCTGATCCTAGCCCTGCCCCTGATATTCATCTTCCTCTTTTTGCATCTATCCCGGTCCGCCTTCGAGATGGTCGGCTTCAGCCACTGGACTGCCACCCTGGCAGTCTTCGGCTGCATTCTGGGAAGCCTGGTGGACATCCCACTCATGGAGTCCCCAATCTCCGCTTACCCTGGATGGTACATGACGGCGATGAGCCAATACCCGGCAGCATTTCCCACCACCTTTCATCCCCTCTATCTAGCGGTGAACGTCGGAGGTTGCATCATACCTCTGGTCGTCTCCGCACATCTCATCCTCCGGGGCCGGGCATCGTTTTTCAAATCCGTCCTCGGCGTGGCGGTGGTGGCCGCCGTCACCTACTATGTCGCAGAGGCCATTCCCGGCGAGGGAATAGTCCTGCCCTTCTGGCTCTCCCCTCTTCTGGCAGCGGTAATGGGCCTGGCCCTGGCCAGAGGATATCGCCGCTCCCCTCCTCTGGCTTATATCAGCGGCACCATAGGAACATTGATTGGAGCGGACATCCTCAGCCTGCTCACCCCAGGGATCCTGCCTGCCCTATCCCCCCTGCAGCTTCTCCGCGCTCAGCCGGTTGTGCTGTCCATAGGCGGAGCAGGGGTCTTCGATGGCATCTTTCTCACCGGAATCATCGCCGTCCTCTTAGCAGCTGGCATCGTCTGCCTCTTTCGAGGCTCATGCGAGGAAGCAAACGATTGATCAGAGCAAGCTAAAAAAGGCTACTCGCTATTTGGTATGGGCAGACTTGAATCGGAAATTCTCTGTGTCTTTTTTTGCCTCAGTGGAAAGCTGCTATGCTCTGACCCAACCACAGAGACACAGAGGCCATATTCTATGCCTGACCTCACCCACATAATTCAGCGAAGAGCCAAAAAGATCAATAGATCCGGATGGCACCGGATCCGCCTGCGTTTTATTCTGCTATATTCACCGGATAGATGAGCCTCTCAGCGATGGTGCCGTTTTCCCAAGGCTGAAGGAGAAGAAGATAAACCTCCGTCTCTCCAGGGATCACTGCCCGGTAGGTGAAGATCTCGTTCTCCGGCACTCCGACCATCTCCAAACTGACATTGTCCTGGGTTGATCTCGCTCCCACCAGGGTCAGGAATTGGGGATCGAATTCAGTCCACCACTCAAATCCAGTTGAGGGATTAGAGGGGATGGTGATGTTAAACTCCTCACCCACCGTGGCATTGATCACCGGCTCACATGGAGCATTGTCACATACGCTGCTGCCAAGAGCCATGGCGATCATGGAAATGGCTAGGGCCAGGGCAGAGATTGCATATCGTTTCATATATCCGACTCCTCCAGATTGTAGCTACTTTTAGCCTTCTTTGTATTCTTCTTTCTATTTAAGAGGATATCTTGAGATCTACATACCCACCTTGCCGGTTCTTATGGTATAAGCCTCTTCGACTGGTACCACAAAAATCCTGCCGTCGCCTATGGCTCCTGTTCTGGCCGAATCCTCGATGATCTTGACGGCTTCAGATATCCTTCCCGCTTCCAGCACGAGCATGAGCACCGTCTTTGGCATATCATAGCTCTCCCCGGCAACCACAATCCCCTTCTGCTTTCCCCGGCCGTAGACATCAAAGCGGGTCATGGCAGAGAATCCTTCTGTCTTGAGGGCACTGACAACCACATCCACTCTCTCCGGCCTGATCACCGCCCAGATCATCTTCATCAAATGAGAATCCATGCTGCTATACTCCTGATACCCGATATTCACATGGTGAGCATCCTGCTTCACTATGAAATAACTGCTAATGAATGGATATATGGACCTATTTGAGAAAAGTTGGCAGGATTTCAGAGGAGCGCAGAAGAATTGAGAAATCATAGGATATGATATACGAGTGAGGAGAGTAAGCCCCCTTCTGTTCTATGACGGCATTCAGCTTAGCGCCATACCCGAGCTTGGCTGGACGTCCATGTTAGCAGCTCTATTTTGGCTTGCACCCACAGGGTTTCGCCGTTTCATCCGCATTCAGCGCGACCTCAGCCTTTCGGCATCATAGCTTTAACGCTGCGCGGTATCGTTTCTGTGCCAGAGCCGGAGCTCTCGCCCCACATCCTTTGGGATGTCTGTGTGTCCAGTGGTGGAGGGACTTTCCACACCGGCCGGAGTTGGCCAGCGGCAGCCGTCCTTCCTCTCTCGCATATGGTGAATCTGTGAAATAATATATAAAGCTTAGCCCAACACAAGCAAAATGACGGCAGCGCACCATCGCATTGGGAATTAGATTATTACATAATGGAAATTAAATCGGAATATGCTTATGAAAGAATTTATTTTAAAGATATCAGACGGCATTCTTTCCGGATCCCAACGGAAAGCATGGATGCAAACATCTAAATCTAAATAATGTTCATTCATGGTAATAAGAGTCTGTTTGCCACTCAATCCTTTTCTCTGAGGAAAAGGTTGATTCAAGAGGGGTTAGATTCTATGGATCCATCCAAAAATGCCGATACAATTGAGGGCAAGACTGTTGAGGATTGGCTAGAACAGGGGATCAAATTCCTGAACCTCTCCCAGCTAAATGAAGCGCTGCAAGCCTTCAATATGGCGCTTCAATTAGATCCTCAAAATTCCCAGGTTTGGGCTAACAAAGCAATAGTACTCTGTTTGCTCGGAAAGCTCGATGAGCATATAAATGCATTAAACAAAGTCTCCCAAGAGGATGCCGCTTATGTAATTTCGGAGATTAGACGAACAGGAAGATGGTTTTTGAGCCCCATTTATAGCAAAGAGACGAAGCTTGGGTCTCAAGAATATGATGTGTGGAGGAAGAAAGGAGATGCTATATTTAATAAATATGATGAACCTAAGGAGGCACATGAGCTGCATTGGCCGTCCGAATTTCAATCAATAGCCAAAAAGAAACTAGCAAATTCGAAAACCCGATACTTGAATGCTTTTTTTGCTGACAAAGATGGATCTATAACAATCACTCCGAATAGGCCGCTTGTCTATGGCCAAAAATACATGCTGTGCGTTGAGATCTGCCCTGAACGTAGAGGTCTGGGCGAAGATGATCAGCCTTTTCCTGATAATATATTATCCTCTGAGGTCTGGAAAGATCGCAGTTCACTGCCTTTGTTGGTCTGCGCCTCTTCCCGCGATTTCGAGATTGAACCAAGAAAGAAAGGTCTAGATCTGCCTCGCGAAGGGGCCACATCCACCCTGAAGTTCTCAGTCAGATCAATAATTTCTCAAGGTTACGGCTCGATAATGGTGGAAATATTTCTTCGAGGCTATCTTTTGCAATCCAAACGGGTAGAGGCGCTGATCATTTCCACTCCTGCGTCTGAAGCAACTGCGTCGTTTCGACCGTATCAGAATGCTAAAACCACCTTTCTCGCCTCAGAGCAAATGGTGTTTCAAGATCTATCTCTGCTGCCTGAGCGATTATTAACCATCAATGTAGAGTGCAATCCACATGATGGCAGCGTTGATTTTCGATTCCTGGACCGCACAGGCGGGGAGCGAAATATAGCCTTTTTCGACACCCGTCTGCAGCCAATGTCTTTTGATCAAGCCATATCTGCTATCCGTCATCAGCTTAAACTAATGGTGACTGGCAAAGAGTCGTGCAAAGGATATAGATGGGGCATACAGGGAGATATGAGCCTTCTTAATGCTTGGCTCCCTCAACTGGCAAATGTAGGACATAGCTTCTATCGCGCTCTATTGCCAGAAGGCAAGCCATCTTGGAATGAAGATCAGGGCAAAGGTATGAGGGAAGCTCTTAAGCCCGGAACGACGATCCAAGTAAATCCGGTATTGGGAATGCAAACCATTCCCTGGGCAATGCTCTATGAGCGGGAGGTCAAATATGTTCCCGAGACCAAGGTATGCGATCAGTTTAGGAATTGCAGTCCAGAATGTACTGACTGCCCCTATACAAAGGATCCACTTCTGATCTGCCCTTATTCCTTCTGGGGATACCGCTATGCAATCGAACAGCTTCCCTGCTGGGTCAACGAGAGCATGCCTAATCCCCCCGCATTGATCATGAAGATAAAGAATAATCTACCAATTTACATCAATTTAAATGTGTGGAGGGATTTCGCTTTATGGAAGGAACACATCTCTAATCTTGAGGCTTTAGGTCAGGTTAAGCTTCATGTAGCTGAAGTTCGGCATGAAATGGAGAAAATATGGAAAAGTAAGGGCTCTGCGCTTGATTTGGTCTACTTCTACTGTCACGGAGGAGAGGATGAAGTTCACGGGCCCTATTTGGAGATCAGCGATTGCAGGATCGATAGCAACTTCCTTGAGGCATCTCATTTGGACTGGCAACATAATCCATTGGTATTCCTTAACGGCTGCGCCACCGGTGATTACGGACCTAAGAGCTACATAAGCTTGATTGACGACTTCCGCAAAGGCGGAGCATGTGGCGTTGTGGGCACGGAATGTCCGGTGACAGAGAATTTTGCCAGGGCCTATGCTGATGCCCTATTTCCCAAATTCTTTTGTGGCCAGCCTCTTGGCCAGGCTATGCTGAACGTTCGCCTTGAGTTATTAAAAGAAAAATTGAATCCATTAGGCCTTGTCTACACTCTGTATGCTTACAATAACATCTCTTTGGCCACACCTGTGGCCCAATATGCAGGATTTGGTGGTGCCACATGAAAAATTGGATAATTGTCTTTGCCCTAACTAATCTTCTGTTTCCGATTCCAGCCTTAGCAGAATCAGGAACCATAGACGTGGACGTTGGCGACATGCCGGTGAGTATTTCAGGATGGATTGAAGAAGAAAATGCCTTCACCGGCAATATTCGACTGACAGCCAATGGAAGTGATATAAACGAATTTTTATTTATTGCCTCGGATCTGAAGCCGGAAGAGGGCGACAGGATCATAGGCCGACAGAACGTGGCCATCCTGGGAGACCTCAACCTGAAGAAAGGAGTGCCGAAGAACTTCCATATTACAATATCCAATGTCAAAGACCCTGGCATCTACCGAGGATGGATAGAGCTCTTGCTTCCAGATAATAAGAAGTCCCAGTTCCTCAACCTAACTCTGATGGCTAAGTCACGGCCTAAACTCACACTTCTGCCAGGCATTGATAAGATTAGTCTAAAACTTGTTAATTCTGATGATATTTTAGCAAAGTTGGTGCTACCTGCCGCTGCTTTCACGGACAGATGGGAGATACAGATTGATAATCCCACAATGGTCGATGTTAATGTTACCAGCAGCAGCATAGCATTAACTGGTGAGAAAACAGGCTACCAACTCACTAAAAAATCCCTCTCCCTTCCCTATGATGAAAAAATCCTCCCGGCAAACAAGATAAGCGTGCTGAATCTGACTCTAAATCGGATGGAGATACCGGCAGATAGTTACAGCGGAAATATCTATCTAATCATGAAGGGGAGTACTGATAGGCTAACTATACCAATCGCCATCAATACGCGCATAGGACCATGGCGAGCAGTTCTTGCTCTTTTTTTTGGCATTATCTTAGGGTGGCTCTTCAGATACGCCCAGAAGAAGGAACCTCAATCAAAGGCCCTAAAATATGTCTATCGGTTGGAGTCTGATATTCGGAAGACAGATCCAGGAGACCAGCAGATATTGCTGCCAATGATAGAAAAAGTCCGGGGTGAGGTATACAAAGAGAAGCTGGAGACAGTCCAAGCCGAACTGAAGGCCATCGAAGCTCGGATGCAGACCCTTAAAGAGCTTCGAGAAATAGAGAAAAATTTGAAAACGTTGGGGAATAATGACTATGTTGGTCAAATAGATTCAATACGACACAAAATCAAAATGAAGAAGGATGAAGATGCGAAGAATGATCTCGAAGGATTATTGAAGGCGCTAAGAGGGACACTGGATATGGGCCAAGAGGGTCCCAAAGAGAATCTCAAAGTTGTCTCATCTGCGAACGAAGCTGCCCAAGCTTCTAAGCGTGCTAAAGAAGCTGCTGAAGGAGCCGATGAATTAAAGAAACAAGGCGGACAAGATGCCATACAACAATTACAGCAAAAATTGAAGAATTCTATAATTAAAATTGCCAACAACTCTGATCAGTTCCAGGCAGAAACAGCCTTGTGGATTCTGCCGCCTCTCCTCTATTTAATCCTGCTTCTGCTCTCTTTGGCGATGGGATTTCGCTCTGAATATATAGAGAAAGGACTGACCTTTGGAACTAATCCTTTTGGGGATTATATGTCGCTCATTTTATGGGGCATAACCACAGACATAGCCGTAAGCGGCATCAATGGTCTAATAGGCAAAAAGGAGGGATCAACACCAGGATAAGATGGAAGTCTCGCAATCCTCTTAACCATGGTCGTCCATTGGAGATATAATGGCCCGAGACCAGAAGGATCACTACTACCGCAAGGCAAAAGAGGAAGGCTACAGGGCCCGATCGGCCTACAAGCTCCTGCAGATAAATGAAAAGTTCCATGTCATAAAAAAAGGCGACTCCGTGGTCGACCTGGGAGCGGCGCCAGGCGGCTGGCTGCAAGTTGCCCAGAAGCTCTCCGGAGGAAAGATCGTGGGAGTGGACCTGGCGGGCATCGCCCCCATCCCCGGAGTGGTCACCTTCCGGGCGGATATCACTGCCCTGAGCACAGTGGACCTGGTAAAAGATGCCCTTGGTGGGGATGCAGATGTGGTGATATGCGACGCCGCCCCCAATCTCTCAGGGGCCTGGGACAGGGACCATGCCATCTCCATAGACCTGGCCCGTTCCGCTCTTGAGATGGCCAAAAAGCTCCTCCGGCCGCGGGGCAACTTCGTGGTCAAAGTGTTTCAGGGAGATATGTTCATAGATTTTCTCAATGATGTGAGACGGGAGTTTGCCGTTGTTCATGCCCACTCGCCTGCGGCCTCAAGAAAGGAGAGCGCAGAGACCTATGTAGTGGGAAAGAAGCTCCTTTCTGCCCCGGTCCGCAAAGGGGACATGCTCAATGTTCGGATAGAATCTGTGGGCAAATCTGGAGACGGCGTTGCCATGGTGGAAGGCTTCGCGATTATTGTTCGAGGATCGAAGCTGAAAGAAGAGCTTCAAGTTAAGGTGGATGCCGTTTTGACCAACTTCGCCTTTGCCGAAATCGTAGAGAGAAAGAGTTAATAACCTGCCCAAGAAAAGTGAACGGAGGGGCTAGACCATGGAAGACGATGCAGTGATTTTCATTGGAGACAAACCAGTCATGAACTACGTCCTGGCAGTTATGACCCAGTTTAACAAGCCTATTGCCAGTGTGATATTGAAAGCAAGAGGGCGTGCCATCTCCCGCGCTGTGGATACGGCAGAGATAACAAGAAACAGGTTCATGCCCAATCTCACAGTCAAGAACATAATCATCGGCACGGAATCCATTCCCAACGAGGAAGGAAAGATGGTGAACGTCTCTTCGATGGAGATAATCCTCACAAAACAGGAATCATGAGATCGTATCGATTTTTTATCCGGCGATCCTCTCCTATCTTTTCTCCAGCTTCTTTTTCCTGGCAGAAAATAATTTAAATGCCCGAGACACAACGGATGCATGTGACAGTATTCAGAGCTTATGATGTCAGAGGTGTCTACGGCACCGATCTCACAGAGCAGTTGGTGAAGAGAGTTGGTGAATCCTTTGGATCTTATGCTGAAGGTGGTTCAGTCTCCCTGGGAAGAGATACCCGAATCAGTGGCCCAAGCCTCCAGCAGGCTTTTCTGGATGGAGTCCTGAGCACAGGCTGCCAGGTTAACAGCTTTGGCATCATCCCCATTGCCATAATCAGCTTTATTACCTGGAAAGAGGAGCTCAAGGCCGCAGCCTACATATCCGCCTCTCACAATCCGCCGGAGTACAACGGCGTGCGATTCAGAACCCGTGACGGTTATGGCCTGCTCTATCAGGAGTCCTCCATAATGAAGTACTACCGGGAGGGGGGCTTTCTGGCTGGCCAGGGGGTCAAGACCGATCGCGATCCAGGGGAGGCGATCGAGAGATACAGGGAGTATGTGCAAGAGAAGCTGAACCTCAAGCGTCCCCTCAAGCTGGTTTTAGACATGGGAAATGGTGCAGCCTGCACAATGGCCTCCTTCTACCAGCAGCTGGGTTTTAATCCTTTGATTTTGAACGGAACCACGGACGGCCTGTTTCCCGGCCGAGGTCCCGCTCCCAATGAGGAATCTTTGCGCCCCGCCTGCCAGATGCTAAAGAAAAAAGAGGCAGATTTCGGCGTGGGATTTGATCCGGATGCTGACAGGGGAATAGTCATCGATGACAAAGGAACTGTCCTGCCCCCGGAGAAGGTGGCGATCATCATCACCCGGGCAAGGTACAAGCCCGGTGACCTGGTCATATCCGGATTCGACTGTTCAATGATCCTGGAGCGAGAGCTGGAAAAGGATGGCATAAAGGTTCTGCGAGAGAGGGTGGGCGATGTCTTCGTGGCCAACCGGGTGAAAAACTCAAAAGCGGTTCTGGGCGTAGAACGAAGCGGCCACTTCTTCCTGCCCGAGTTCCAGTATTCTGATGATCCCTTCGCCATGAGCCTCGCCCTGGCTGAGATCGTGTCCAGTGGAGAGAAGCTCTCAGATCTGGCAGGCATGATCCCTGATTATCCCTATAAACAGATGAGCGTCCACCTCAATGAAGACCCGGCAGCGGTTATGCTCCGCCTGGCCGATTCACTGGCTTTCTTTGAGCCGGACACAACAGATGGCTTGAAGATCACCACCGAAAGCTACAGCGTTCTCATCCGGCCGAGCAACACCGAGCCCATCATCCGGCTGTATATCGAGACCACCAAAGGGGATATGAAAGAGCTGGAGGAGCAATACAAAAAGATCATCCACCAGGCGATGAAAGCCTGAAAATTTCGCCAGAGCTGATTTAAGCGTGAGCCATAAAGACATCTGCATTCTCATACCGACCCTCAACGAAGAGAAATCCATCCAGCCCGTCATCCGCGAATTCCAGGAGCTGGGCTATGATAACATCCTGGTCGTGGACGGCCATAGCACCGACAAGACCGTAGAGAAAGCCAGAGCGTCCGGTGCAAAAATATTCATTCAGTCGGGATCGGGCAAAGGCCAGGCTCTAAAGGAGGTCTTCGGCCATATAAAGGAGAGGTACATCCTCTTAATCGACGGGGACGGCACCTACCTTCCTCGCGATGCTGCCAGGATCATGGAGCCCATCTTAGAGGGACAGGCAGATCACGTGGTGGGAAACAGGCTGGAGAACATTCAGGGAGGAGCCATCAAAAGGCTGAATATGTTCGGCAATAAGATGATCAACCGCTTCTTTGCGGCAATCTACCGAGTCCAGCTACACGATATCCTGTCCGGCTACAGGGCCTTCACCACTGAAGGAATAAGGATGCTCGATCTATCCATGCCCGGCTTTGAGATCGAGTCGGAGATGACCATAGAGAGCGTAAAGAAAGGCCTGAGGATAATCGAGGTTCCCATCACCTACCAGCCCCGGTCTGCAGGCACCAAGACAAAGCTGCATCCGTTCCGGGACGGTCTGAAGATCATCCTCACCATCTTCCGCATGGCTAAGACGGAGAACCCCATGTTCTACTTCGGCCTGATGGGCTCATTCGTAGGATTGTTCGGCTTTCTGGTAGGGATCTATGTGGCCAGAGACTGGTTATTGTGGAGAATAGAGCATATTCCCTTAACCATACTGACGGCGATTCTGATCATAGTCGGCATCCAATTGTTCATGATCGGCATGCAGGGAGATATGATGGCCTCCATGCACCGGGAGATGATGAGAGAGCTGTATAGAAAAAAGAGATGAGGCGTTCCGCTAAATGCTCTTTTAGCGGAACTCGAGCTTGGCCTCGCTCTTCGCCTCGAAGAGATATGCCCTTCCCGGCTCCAGAGTCTCATTCTCTCCTAGATTGGTCCAGTCCCCGCCCTCATGCTTCCAGACGAATGCTGAGACCAGGCCCTTTTCTACTGCCTCCGGGTACCTGTACCTCTTATGCTCGGCATTGATGGTGATGTTAGCCAGATCAACGGTCTGATTCACCGGCAGTCCGATCATATTCCAGCCCACATGCAGATCCAGTCGGTAGGGGAGGTCGACCGGCTTTCCCGGTATCTCCATTGTGAAGTTCCCGGTGCTGTCTATGAGATATCCCTCACCTGCTTTGAATTGAGTCACATTGAGCTTGCCTGCCTCTTTCATGCCGAAATTCCATCCATCTTCGGCAATGGTGAATATGCTCCTGTAGGGTTTGTTCTTCAGGTATCTCTCCGCAGATGCATCCCGCGGGTTCAGATAGATGGACACAGCATTCCAGCCGGCAGTGACATTGATCCTTTGAACCTGACCGGGTATCAGCTCGTACTCGACAATAAAGCTCCTCTTCTCCCCAAGCTTCGGCCTGATGATGGGCCACATCACCCTCTTCTCCAAGCCCCGGGAATATTCATCATGCCAGAGGGATAACCCCTCCTCCTTTACCACGATCTTCTCTGCGTCCTTGGGCAAGAGCACCTCACCTATGATGGCGGGAGTGGCATCGAGGTTTAGAAGTCCGCTGGAGCTCTTCGACTCAATCCAGTATACCCAATCGGTAGCGCTCTCGTTAAGCGGAATTACTGCCACATTTAAAATCGTCTGATTCAGATCGGTTTCGTTCTCCGCCGAGAGAACGGTGGCATAAGGAAGAGAAGGAGATTTTGGCAAAGCGGGCTTGAAGCTCGGATCGCCCAGGATTACGTTCATGTAAGAGGTCTGGTTGAGCATCTCATGAACGGAGATATCCCAGGCAGGCAGGACCTCATCGTAATCTGAGTTCGGCTTTAGGCTTTCAGTGCCTCTGGACTTCAGCCGAAAGAGGTTGTCCGCATCCAGCTGGGCCTGACCCACTGTGGAATTCCTGAAGATCAGGGACTGATAGAAGCTCTTGTAGTAGTCGTCTGAGAGGAAGATATAGGATAAGGCTGAGCCTCCAATGTAGTTTACCGCTCCCGCCCTTATGAATGCCAGAGCGATGGAATCCTCCAGGTTTCCGGGGACATACATCCTCGTGCCGGTCACATTCAGATAGTATCCCTTCAGGTTGGTGGTAACACAGGCAGAAGCAGTGGTTGTCTGAGGAGGCAAACTCAGCTCTTTTACCTGCGACCCGGTAAGAGCTGAATCCGTCATTGACCAGGCAGACAGCCCCCATGAATCCTCGCTTCCGTGATGATCGAAATGAGCGATATTCTGGCCGTTGTTCAATTGCGATATCGTCTGCTGATAAGTAGCCTCTTCATGACGCAGATCCTTGACCATGAGACCTGCCTCCTCCAGATACTCCTTTATGCGTATTCCCACAGGAGCCTGAGGAAATGAGAGAGCAGGAGAGGATACAACCAGCCCATTATTCTTCCAGCTTCCATTTAGCCGATCATAAGCCATTGTGCGGGCCATGAGCTGGGAGGCATCGTAAACCGATAGCCCCATGATCCTTCCCACAGCCACCGTGCTGTAGTTGTTCAAATCCGGCTTGATCTGATAGTCTCTGTAGACCTCATATTCCATAACCTCCGAAAGCTTCTGGATGAGCCCGGTGGATATGAAAGGAATAGAGCCGGGATCGCCCACCACCATGAGATACTCCGGATCCAGGTTAAGCTCCGCTACCTTTTGATTTAGCGTCTCCTCCACCACCAGGGGATCGATCTTTTGGGGATCACAGGCCACGTCAATCAGGATGGCTTTATGAGATGATGCCGCCCCCGCTGCCACCATAGAGAGCCTGGGGACCTTGGTATGGCTGAATGCTGTGATATTCAAGACCTTGACATTGGAGCGAACCTCTATGGTGTAGTTTTCAGTCCGGGCCTCATCCGTCTCGATATTGAAGAGCCAGTTGCCTGGAGTTTGAAGGGAGACTCTCACATCATAGAGCCCATCCCTGGTTATGTTTGTCAGCTTCAGGCGGCCAGATCTCTCGTCCGGGCTGTAAAGGTTTAAAGCGAGATAACTGCTGTTCCGCTCAATGTTCCAGGAGATATTGGTGCTGCCTGAGTAGATCCATTTGGGATAGGTTAGATTGATTATAGGCGGATCGTCCACATTTCTGAGAGTATGGTTGTAAGAGAAGCCTTCATAGGCGGCAGTAGCTCCAGTGTCCAGGCGCTGCGACCAGCCGGCATCCATGGGATATAGCAGCTCTACCTCAACATTCAGGCTGGCGGACTCTCCAGGCTCGAGCCGGCCGAAATCCCAGCGGATCAGAGATCCATTAAGAAAAGCGGAGGTCTCTGTAACCGGCTTTCTGCTGTAGGGGTCGGTCACATTGACCTCCCCGTATGCGGTGCCCGCCAGCCTTATGAGCCGCCCCATGGGAAAGATATCTCGTAGCTGCACCCCCCTGAGCACCTCATCTCCACTATTGGTGAGGGTAAAATTGAGCCTGACCACCTCTCCATCTTCCTCTGCAGGAACCTGGTCAGGGGATAGCTCCGTTCTCACCAGCAGATCTCCAACCAACGAACGCTCAACCGCCTTGCTCGACGCCGGCGGCAGGAGGGATAGATCATGGGAGTTGGTCAAGACAACCATTGATGGACTCTCGTTCCTTCTTTCCATCTCCTCGACCAGCAGATCACCGCTGCCCTCGATAAGGGTGATATTCATCTGGCTCAGGTTTTGTCTCACCCTCTCCCCTGTCGGACCTGCCAAGATCACATCCTTTGCCCCCAGCCGGACGAGAGCCGATCGGGTCTCCTCCGGCAGCGCCTCATTCACAAACAGCAGCGGCCAGTTCAGATAGGATGCAATAGTGGCCGCCTGGAGAGCAGCAGTATAATTCTCACCCACAATTACTGCTCCTGGAGAGCTCGCCCAGCGGCGACTTATCTGCTCACTCAGATCAAAGCTGTTGTTGACCCTTATGTTCGAGTCGCTCCTCCAGGAGATATTTCCCACCGCAAGAACCTCTCCATTAAGCTGCCGCAGCAGCCAACTGGCCGCCGAGGAGGGAGGCTCAAGCTCAGACCAGAGGGGTGTATGGACCACATCATACTCGAAGACGACTCCCGAGGCACCAGATCCCACCAGATCCTCGATATAGCTTACAGCTCCCTTCACATTCTGGGTGGAGAGGACATAGCCCACATAATCATCGTTAAGGCGAACATAAACGGGATTCGTGCTCTCTCTGCTGGCCAGCTTGACATCCTGGGGAGAAACAGGAGATATAAAGGCAAAGTCTGCCACCCCAGTCATCCGGGCAAAGTTGTATCCCTTGCTTCGGTCAAATGGGCTGTCCAGTGCCACTCCGAGCAGCACAGGGCCTAGGTCAGATGTGATGTTCCGGGCATCCATAACGATATCCATGAGCTGGTCCTGCTTCCATTCAGCCCACTTCTCCCGGTTGTAGCTATTGGCATTGACCTTGCTGATATCTATTCCCGTGTCCTGATAGAACTTCTCTTTGCATACATCGCAGTAGCAGTGATTCTCATCCTGGAATCCGAACCGATATAGGACGACTCCATCGACATGATAGTCATCGATCAGCATCTCAATTTGGTTATAAAGACGGTCTTTTACCTCTGGGTTCACCGGGCAGTAATAGCTGCTGTTTCCCCCGATCTCTGGATTTGGCTCCTGCAGCATAGAGCGATCGATGGTGGACCGATCCGGCTCTGTTGTGGCGAGGCCAACCTCAGCCATCATTGCCATCTCTTTGCTGTCCAGACCTTCCAGCGCCTCCGATGAAGCCTGGGATTCAGGAATCTCTAAAGTGACGGCAACATAAGCTTCGATTCCGTCCTTTTGAGCCGCCTTCACCAGCGCACCGACCTTCTCGCCGGAACCATGTATGGTTATAGCGCTGACGTTTGCTCCTTTGAGGGTATCCAGGATTGCCGAAGCACCGTATCGCTCCAGATCGCTCTCCTCAATCCAGCCATTTCTCTCTCCAGCATGCACCTCTTTGGGGAGGATTAGCATAGGCTTGATGACGGTCTCGTTCTCCTGAGAATAGATGGCGAGGGGAGTAGCAGCAACAGATGCATGCCAGTCGTCTGCTCCCACCAGGATGATATCCTCGACCTCGCCTTTCACTCCTCTCGCCAGTGGTTTATCGTCTGCGGCGGAGAGCAGAGTGGCGGACAGTATTGCCACGAATAATAATAAATAAAGACGTCTCAAGCGCTCACCTCCTCTAATAAGACACCCGCTTCGCTAAGTGCCTCTGTATAATCCTCTCCCACTCTGCCCACGACCATCGCCCGAGAGAGGGTTGTATTGCGTCTGGTCATATCCTCAATAGCTTCTATGGAGGCACCAGTGACGTTGCCTCTGCACACCACCATCGGTAATCCCTCGTTCATCGCTATCTTATAGGCTCTGAATATGTCTGCCTCCCTGGGGGTGGTCAAGACAACCTCGGATGTGCCATTATCCCACATCAGTTTCGTGAACAGCCAGCACTCTTCAAAGAGGCTATCGCTTTGAATGCGCTTGAGTTCAATATCTTTCAGTTTCTCCTCAACACCAGAGGGGATCACAGAATCATTGCCCAGGATCACGATTTCCAGATAGCTCTGCAGCTTCTGCAGGTAATCATCGGAGATCTCATCCGCAGGAACCATAAATATGGATGGGCTCCTATTGCCAAATAAGGCCAGGGTACCAATAGTGCCATAGATGATGTCATCTCCGGTGAGCACCGCCAATCCCTCTGGAGGCGCAGCCACAATAGTGACGGTCTCCTCAGGCATGGGAATGCCGTGGGAATCCAATAGCTGGAAGGTAAGCGGATACTCGCCCCCTTTTGATGCCAGGAAGGTGAAGTTGGCCAACCCAGGCACCTCTGGTGTGACCGTTACCATTTGTGACTGGGGGATGACTATAAGCTCATCCGGAGATTGCATCGAGACCCATATGTCCTCTTTGACGTCCAGAATTACCTTGAATTTGCCCTCATAGCTCTTATTGGTGGCGATCTTCTCCGGGACCAGGATATCGGTATCGTAGCCTCTGACCACCATTCCGAACTCGACCTCTGCCTGGATTGAGGAGTTCATGGACCGGTTGCCCAGGGATGTGGCAGTGATGGTGACATTCTCCCGAGATCCGGGCTTGTCTGTCTGTATCTGCAGTTTGATCTCATGAGTTGCCCCGGGATTCAGGGGCAGGTCATAGGGCATGCTCATGGGCTCGTCATCGTCCATCAGCACGACGCTCCAGCCCTCGGGCACAGCTCCCGCGTCAATCGAGGCGATATCTCTGAATGAGCCCAGATTCTTGACTGCCAGATTGAACTGGGCAATATCTTTAGCGCTTGCCCGGAGATAGGCTGATTTGGCATCATCCACGGTCATAGCAATGCCGTAGCTCTCCTGCACAACGACATTAATATGAAAGTCTATTCGCACCGGAATGGAGGGAGGAGCGCTCTCCATCAAGTATACGAATCCGGTGTAGACTCCAGGCTTGGTCTCCGGGGGTATACCGATATAGATCTTGATCTCCGCCTCCTCTCCAGGAGAAAGAGGCTTATCCTCTGGGACGTCGATGAAGATAAAATCCCTGGCATTTCCGATCATTTCGGTTTTAGCGATATTGAAGATGGTTGAGTCCCCATTATTCATCACCTTAAGAATCCTCTCATCTCCATCCCCTGGATGAAGAACGATGTCAAATCTTTCCTTGTCTGGTGCCAGCTGGGCGGCGCCGGCGCCGATCAGCAGGAACAGTATTATAATCGGGTATATCAGCCTCATCTTGCCCCACTTGTCATATACTGGATCTTTACACAGTGAAATATCACATCTGCTCGCTTTAAATCCTTTGCCCAGAGGATTGCGGGAATTCATTCACCCTCTAATTTGATTGGTCTTTCTGGACAGACTGGTTTATATCTGTTATGTGCGAGAACAGATCTGGTGTGTTTCTTTGGACCGTGAGAAAGAAATCCTCGTGGCCACGCCCTTTAAGAAGCGGGGCAAGAAAAGCCTGAAGATCAGCGATTTCATATTTGCCCTCTCTTTAGACCTGAAATGGGGATCTCCAGAGAAGGTGCGCGCTCTACTCAGAGAAGCGGAAGCTGAGGGGATGGTGAAGATGGATGGAGAGATAGTGTCAGCGGCGTTTGATATCGATGCGGTGGATGTACCCCTGGGATTTAAACCCTCGACGGAAGAGGCCATACTTGACCAGGGAATTAGGCTGATCACCTCCCAGACGGGCATGAGCAGAAAGGAGGTCATAGCCCTCGCTAATGATAAGCAGGATTCGCTGAAAAAGCTGGTGGAGATGGATGCAGTGGTACTCCTGCTAGCGAGAGAGATGGGGCTAGATGTTCATGATCTGGCAGCAAAGGCCTATGAGAATCTCCTTGCCCGCGCCCGGGTAGTTCAGCCGAGCTGAAGAGAGGCGGAATCGGAAAAAAGGAAGGACGATATGGCGAGAATAGCGCTCTACGAGCTGTTGGGAATTACCAAGGAGCGGGCCGATGAAATCGCCAGGAAGGTGAGAGACTCCTTTGCGCAATCGGATACTCCCGAGGAATGGATTGGAAGGCTGATAGAGGAGTCTGGAGTGGACAGGAGTAATGCGGATATCTTTGCCTGCGGGTGGTTTGCCGGAAAGTACGCCGGAGTTTCAGAGGTCTTCAATGTGGTGCAAAATGAGATGGACAGCATGGAGAAGGATAAAGCAGAAAAGCGAGAACTGGAGAGCCGACATCCTGGACAGAATGGATATGCTTAGGCTGCCAGTATCATTTTATTCTGAGCGGCAAAATTCTGTTGGAATTTATATGGAATTAACAAGTGCAATCAGTAATCGTAACCTTAATCTTCCATGGGAGCGATCTTGGGAGTTATGACTCATCGAGTCCTCTTTACAACCGCTTACCGAAATAGCTCTGAGCCATACGACTACATCGGGGCCAACACCCGGTCATGGTTCAGATTTTACTGGCCGCGCATTCAATCCTTCGGCCTGAGATTCCTGAAGCAGAACATTCCGGAGATTGAGATACTGGAGTTCCCCACCTGGGATGAATATGAAAAGAAGCTCCAAGAGGGCTGGGATGTTGTTGGCCTCTCCTTTTACCTTAGCGAGACCCACGAAGCAGTAGAGATGGCAGAGGCGGCACGCAGTGCGGGCGCAGGAGAGGTCTGGGCAGGAAACTATGGAGCCCTAACCACCGCCGTGCAGGACAGGTTCGACAAGGTCTTTGTGGGATATGCAGAGCATCAACTGGCGCCCTATTTCGGCAGGCAGATAAAGGATGTCATCCATCCGCCGCTTATCGAGTATCTGAATACGCCCTTCAATATCAAGGTGAACATCTATGGGGTCCTTTTCACTACCCGGGGCTGCCCAGTGGGATGCAAGTTCTGCCAGACTCCGGTTTTCTGCAATAAACCCAATATAATCTCCCTGGAGAGCATCGAGAGGGTTCTTGCCTACTACAAAAAAATGGGAATAAATGTGGTGATAATCGAGGATGAGAACTTCGGTTGCAACCGCCGCCATGCGGATGAGGTTGTGAAGCTCCTGGACAAGTATGGGATGGTCTGGGGGTGCATGGCCCGGGCTGATTATCTGAGAAAGAAGATCGATGATTGGGCTGACGCCCGGATGAAGAACGGCAAACAGGTATCCGGCTTTGCCGGGGCGGCTATCGGCATTGAGAACCTGCATCAAGAGCGTCTGGACGAAATCAAGAAGAAGGAAGGCACCGAGGATATTCTGGAGACGCTGAGAATGCTGCAGGCTCGAGGCCTGGGGACGATTGGCTACTATATGATCGGATTTGAGGAGGATACAAAAGAGTCGCTAAAGGTGGACATAAAGAAGCTGGCTGCCCTCAAGCTGGACATAACTCAGATATGCGTCATTACTCCTTTGCCCCAGACCCCATTGTGGAGAGAGATCGAGGAGAAGTATGGCATATTCGACCAGGACTATCATCATTATGATGGAAAGCATCTGGTCTGGAACCACCCCCATATAAAACCGGATGAGATGCAGGAGATATTAGACCGGTCGCTCCGCCAGGTCCATTCCTGGTATGTGCCCCTGCGCATCTCTGGAAGGGTGTGGTACAATGCTTATCGCTATGGAGGATGGGATGGGATAAAAGAGGTTGCCGGTTACATCTCCCGGGCAAACAAGTTCGACTGGAATCAGGGGCCCAGGTTCCTCCCCTTGCCGGGAAATAAAGGATCATCCGCATGAATATGAACGCAAAAACCTGAATAAACGAAGGCTCTGGATGAAGATACTCCTCCTATCCTCCCCTGTGGTTCAGCTGGACTTCGACCGCATAGCCCGCCTGCCCAATCTGGGGCTGGCCAGCCTGGCGGCGCATGTGGATGACCTGTGCACAGTTCATGTGGCAGACATTCACGGACTGAAAGACCATCGAGAATATGTGAAAAAACAGGTTCAAGATTACGATCTCGTCGGCCTGACCGCTATGAGCTTCCAGTATCAAGAGGCACTAGCTCTGGCCAGGATCGCCAAGGATTCAGGCGCTCAGACGGTCTTTGGCGGCTATCATCCCACTCTCGCGGCAGAGGAGATCGGCCAGAGCGATGACAGCCAGCTCATCGACTATATCGTGCGGGGTGAAGGCGAGGCCACCTTCCGGGAGCTCACTGAGTCCCTGCTGGCTGGAAAAGAGCTGAAGGGGGTCCTGGGCCTCTCCTACCATGATCCGGGCAGCAATAGAATGGTTCACAATCCGGCCAGGCCTCTCTTGGATGTATCGGATATCAGGATGCCCAACAGAGACGCCCGGCTCATCACCCGCGGCTTTCTGACCTTTGATGTGCCCATCGATTCAGTGGAGACCAGCCGGGGATGCACTCAGGGCTGCAAGTTCTGTTCCATCAATCTCATGTACGGCCGCCACTTCCGTACCTTCCCCATCGAGAGAGTAGTCGAGGATATCCGGGATGCGGAGGAGCATGGTGCCGGCTCGATTTTTTTCCCAGATGACAACATCACATTGAACCCCAAGAGGCTGGAGAGGCTCTGCCAGGCGATAATCGATGCCGGGCTCACTCACCTCCGTTACAAGACCCAGGCCTCCGCTTCCGGCATTGCCTCGAGCAAGAGGCTTGTCGACAAGATGGGCGAGGCGGGTTTTGACGGCGTCTTTTTGGGGGTGGAGAGCATCAATAAGAGGAACCTGGAGTTCTTGGGCAAGGGCAAGATGTCAAATGATGCCGAGATCGCGGTGCAGTACCTGCATGACAACAACATCATCGTCTCCACTGGCCTCATCGGCGGGAACCCGGATGACGATGAGGAGGACCTGTGGGAGAACTTCCATCTGGCCCGCAGGCTGAAGGTGGACTTTCCCATCTTCTATATCTCCACTCCCTATCCGAAGACCCAGATGAGAGCGGAGCTGGAGGAGATGGGCCTTGTGACCAGGAACGACTTCAACAAGTACGATGGCATGCATGCCAACCTGAAGACGAAGCACCTCTCAGACGAAGAGGTGCAGTACATCACCTGGGAGATGAATGCCCGCTACTATGACCTGGACTGGATCAGGTATAATAAAGTCAAGAAGATCTACCCCAAGTGGTTTGCGGGAGAGATCAAGAGGCTGGTTCCCTTTTATGCTAAAAGAAAGCTGGACCTGGCCACTGGGAGGAAGACGCCCCGTGATTTCTTCCAGGAGGATTTAGAGAGCGGGGAGCTGTGCAAAGGAGTGGTCTAGGATATCGGCATCTGGCTATTTCGAGCCGGATTTCCCACCGCTACGATCCTCTTTCAGCTTGTTTTCAATTTTGATCGAATGCCACCAAATAATTAAAGACCTATCCGCATAAGTCTCTCTTGGATTTGAGGGGATGGCAGGAAAGTGGCGAGGAGAAAAAGGAACAACAATACCATTGGACTGAATTCAACAGGGCAGGTGGCCCCCGCCCTGGCGGAGGACGCCCATCTGGATATTTCAATGCTCGAGACCTGGCTGTGGGATGCGGCCTGCGCTATCCGCGGGGCAACGGACGCGCCCAAGTTCAAGGACTTCATCCTGCCTTTGGTCTTCTTCAAGCGCCTCTCCGACGTCTTCGAGGATGAGTTTGCCGCTCACGTCCGGGAATACGGGGACGAAGAGCTAGCCAGGACTATTGTTGAAGAGGACCTGGCCCACTCTCTGAAGACGGGGAGCACTCCCATAATCAGATTCTACGTTCCCGGGGACTATAACTGGAGGGCCATTCGCAATCACGGTGCAGATGGCCGGCTGGGGGAGTTCGTGACGGAATCCCTGCGGGAGGTTGCCAGGCTTAATCCCGACCTGCAGGGCGTCCTGGATATCAAGGACTACAATGAGCGCCAGTCAGGGCAGCGCACTTTAGACGACGACCGGCTGGGGGCACTAATCGAGGTCTTGAGCCGGCATAGGCTTGGGCTGGAGAATGCAGAGCCCGATATCTTAGGAAGGGCATATGAGTATCTGCTGCGCAAGTTCGCCGAGGGGCAGGGGCAGTCTGCGGGGGAGTTTTACACCCCGAAAGAGGTAGGGGACCTCATTGCCGAGCTGATCGATCCCGTGCCCTACAGCACCATTTACGATCCGGCCTGCGGCTCGGGTGGCCTCTTGATCAAGGCCCGGCTGCTGTACGAGCGTCGTCATCCGGATGAGAGGTCACGGGCGCCAAGGCTGTGGGGCCAGGAGCTGAATCCGGTCACCTTCGCCATGGCCAAGATGAACATGTTCCTGCATGACTACACCGATTCGAGCTTTGCCATTGGCGACACCTTCAGAAAGCCGGGATTCGGCCCGGAGGGCTCGCTCATGCAGTTCGATTACGTGGTCGCCAATCCGATGTGGAACCAGGACAACTATGATGATGCATTTTACGAGAACGACTCCTTCAACCGCTTCTGCTCAGGCACGCCGCCCCGCTCCTCGGCGGACTGGGGATGGGTGCAGCACATGTTCGCCTCCCTGAAAGAGGGCGGGAGGACGGCTGTAGTCCTGGACACGGGTGCCGTCTCCCGTGGTTCGGGGTCTAGGTCCTCGAACCGGGAGAAGGCCATCCGGCAGGCTTTTGTCGAAGCGGACGCCATCGAGGGGGTGGTGCTCCTGCCTGAGAACCTGTTCTACAACACCACCGCACCCGGAATCATATTGCTTTTGAGAAAGGGCAAGCCAGAGGAGCGAGCCGGGCAGATTTTGCTGGTCAATGCCTCCAACTACTTTGTGAAGGAGAAGCCCAAGAACGCTCTCACCCCGGAGGGAATTGCAGCGGTGGCGGAGGTCTACCAGAAATGGGAGACGCGAGAGAAGCTCAGCCGGGTGATCACCCTGGACGAGGTGAGGGAGGCGGACTACAACCTCAGCCCGTCGCAGTTTGTGGAGATAAACGAGCGGGAGAAGCATCGGCCCATTGCGGAGATTCTGGCGGATTTGGAAGAGGCAAGGGCGGAGAGGGAGAGGGCGGATGGGGAGCTGGCGGAAATTCTTAATACGCTCAAGCTTGAGGCGTATTAAAATGGATTATGTGGACACCCCTTCTAGTTGGAAAATGATATCACTGGATGAAGTGTGTGAATTACGTAAAGAAGCAATACATCCCAACAAATACCCTGATCTGCCTTATGTTGGTTTAGAACATATTGATTCTAGCAATTCAATACTAAAAAGGAGTGGGAGCAGCTTTGAGGTAAACAGCTCTAAATCAAAGTTTCATTCAGGAGATATTCTTTACGGAAAACTGAGACCATACCTTGATAAATCGGTGTTAGTTGATTTTGATGGTATGTGCTCTACCGATATTCTCGTTTTGAAGACCAAAGAATCAATTGTCCCTCAATTCTTGGTTAATATTATTCATACCAGCCAATTCATAAATTATGCTGTAAATTCATCTAAGGGCTTGAATCATCCTAGAACTTCTTGGTCTTCTATATCTGCGTTTAAGTTTCTGCTCCCACCTCTTCCCGAGCAGCGCGCCATCGCCCGTGCCATGCGCGCGGTGCAGGCGGCGCGGGAGGCCCGGTTGCGGGAGATTGCGCTGGAGAGGGAGCGAAAGGCGGCATTGATGGAGCACCTCTTCACGCATGGAACCAGAGGCGAGCCGACCAAGATGACGGAGATCGGGGAGATGCCGGAGAGCTGGTCCATGATTCAATTAGAGGAGGCATGTATAAAAATTGTCGATTGCCCCCATAGTACGCCTCACTTTTCGCCTGCAGGAGTTCTTGTTGTAAGAAATTTCAATATCAGAAATGGACGATTGGATTTAAAGTTTCCCTCTTATACAACAGAAGAAGAATATTCTGAGAGGGTCAAACGTTGTGAACCTACTGAAGGCGATGTTTTATTCAGTCGAGAAGCACCAGTTGGAGAAGCATGTCTTGTTCCTCCAGATGTAAGATTGTGCTTAGGACAGAGGATGATGCTGCTAAGAGTTGACACCTCAAAATTGAATAGATTTTTCTTGGTTCAGGTGTTTTATTCCAATGCAATAAGATCCATCATGATGGCAATCTCAAGCGGTGTAACAGCCAAACATTTAAACGTGGCAGATGTTAAAAGACTTAGAATTCCGTTTTCATCGATGGAAGAACAGAAACAAATTAGTGATATTCTAAGCGCCTGCGATTCAAAGATCACCGCCTTGGAGCATGAGGCCAGTCTGCATGATGAGCTTTTCCGAGCTATGCTGGAGGAGCTGATGAATGGGAGACTCTTGACCAGATATTTGATCGAATCCGGATCAGATTCTTCCGTACTCAACGATATCTAATTTGGATGAAGGAGGGAGATAAATATGTATTTAAGCAAAATCAGCGTGCACAACTTTCGAAATTTAGAGTCGCTGGAAGCAAATCTTTCTCCAGGCCTCAATGTTATAGTAGGAGAAAATAATGTTGGGAAGACAAATCTCTTGGATGCACTACGTGTTGCATTAGGTTCTGCATGGAATAATTCGGAGCCGATTCATCTTTCAAAAGAAGATCTTCATCGTAGCTCTGATGGCAATATGATAGATAAATCGATAATAGTAGATTTAATATTTTCAGAGCTTTCAGAAGAAGAACAAGCTCAGTTTTTAGAAATACTGAATTATAATCCTAAATTTCCCGAAAAATCAACCGCTAGCATCCACTTTGAGTGGTCATGGAATGAAACTAATGACCGTGGATATTATCGACGTTGGGGGGGCGAAAGGTCAAATTCAGAAACATCGATCTCAGAGGATATACTACAAATGCTCTCAATAACACTACTCGGTGCATTGAGAGATGCGTCCAGCGGTCTAGCGCCCGGTAGACAAAATCGTTTAGGACGTCTTTTAAGAGTATCTGCAAATGCACACGATAAAGCTCAATTGGAGGAAGTAATCTCTAAAGCCAACAACGATTTAGAACAGAATCCATTTGTAAGAAGTGCTGAGGAAAAAATAAGCATGGCTCTAGAAGGTGCTTCTGGGCCGGAGTTCAAACAAGAAGCAATTATCAGATCATCCGAGCCAGAATTTGACCGAATTGCTAATAATTTACGCCTAGTGCTGAAGATTAGCGATTTGGATTTGGCCACAGGTAAGCCGATAACTCGGGAACTAAGATCAAATGGGTTGGGATATAATAATCTAATTTATATTGCTACTGTGCTCAGCGAACTTGAAACTGTAGCACAGGCTGCACTTCCACTTCTACTTGTCGAAGAGCCCGAGGCGCATTTACATCCACAATTACAGATCTTGCTTATAAATTTCCTTCTGAAACGCGGTGCAGGAAGCAGTGAGACTCATGGCGTCCAGGTAATTGTAACTGCTCACTCTCCAACAATAGCGTCATACGTTCCCATCGAAATACTCAGAGTTCTCCATAGAGATCCTTCTGGAAAGCTCCGTTGTATGTGCCTACGTGAATGCGGATTAACGAAAAAAGAGGCTTACCAGCTCAGAAGAATGTTCGATGTTACGAGAGCTACACTTCTATTTGCACGGGGAATAATTTTAGTCGAAGGCGTTACAGAGGCTATTCTTATTCCCGCGCTATCCAGGAGATTAGACATTAAACTTGAGGAGAAAGGGATTTCCGTAATCCCTATTTGCGGTGTACAATTTTCAACTATTGCTAAACTATTTGGAGAAAATAAATTAAAAATACCTCTTTCAATTATAACTGACGGAGATCCTAGTATTCAATACGAAAATGATGGCGAAAAAAATTGGACCAATGAGATTCCAAAAAAAGACGATGAAGGGAATATAGAAGTCTGCGATAGGGTAATCAAGCTCTTAGCCGAATTTATAGACAACCCAGTTGCAAGCGTATTTCCTTCAAAAGTTACATTGGAATATGATTTGGCTGATGCCGGTGAGAAAAACCCCGAGATGATATGTCGGGCCTGGGAAAGTTGTTCGAATCGGCCGAGAACTTTTAATCTAGACAGACTTAAGGCATGTGGTAATGATCATGAGAAGCGTGTACTTGCAGTTTGGCGCGGGATCTGTCGGGCTAATCCAAGCAGTGGGAAAGGCGATCTGGCTCAAGAGCTAGCAGAAATGCTTGAATCCAATGATGAGTATTTCATTGTTCCTGATTATATTAAACGCGCCATCTATCACGCAACCGGGTGTCCCCATGAAGACCTGTGCCGATAATTTTCCAACGCCGGAGCAAAAAGCTGTAATTGACAGCAATTCACGCATAACAGTTGTTCGTGCGTGTCCCGGTAGCGGCAAAACACGTGTATTTGTAGAGTCCTTGAAAATGCGTATCGATTCGTGGACAAAGAAAAATGCTGGCATAGCTTCAATTTCTTTTACGAATGTGGCTCAGGAGCAAATTGCTGAAGGCATCGGCAAACACCTGCCTTACCCTCACTTTATCGGAACACTTGATGCGTTTGCGTTAAGATACGTCGTTCGTCCATTTGGTCACCTTGTAGGATTACCTAAAGAAGGCCATCGTCTCATACCGTCTCCTTTGGATGAAGCAATTGAATATCCGGAAGTAGAGATTGACTCCAGTGGTCAAAAAATTAGTTTATTCAGCATCAGATTTGCAGATGGCCCACTCCATAAACCAAACATGAAAGCAAAGACATTTCGAGGTCAGATTGATATTGAGCCTGATTATACATCGAATATTTTAAAGAAGAAGAAAGCAGAATGGAGAAAGCGAGGCAGAATTACTCACTCAGACTGCCAATATATATCTTCCTTAATTTTGTGTCATCCGGAATTCGGGAAAAAAGTCTCGGAACTGGTTACTCGTAGATTTCCTATGATACTTGTTGATGAATTTCAGGACACTAATTGGTTTCTTGGACTTGCTTTAATAGAATTATTGCGTTCTCCTTTCCTGGAGTCTGGATTAGTTGTGGGAGATCCAGATCAAGCAATTTTTGAATTCGGAGGTGCCAATCCTGATCTATTTAAAGATATTGAAAATTTACCTGGTGCCAAGTCTTTGCCTTTGAATCAAACACATCGTTGCCCGAAGAAGATTGCTGCTATCGCAACTGCACTTTCCGATACCGGCAAACAAGTCTTGCCAAGAGATAACGCAGATCAAGGATCGGCAATAATTTTGGTGCACGATATGGAAAAAATAGATAGAAACAAAAAAGTTATAGCGAATATAAGCAAATTTTGTGAAGAAGAAGATCAGCTGGCTATCATATCGAGACGCGAATTAACCTTAAGAACTTTTTTGGGTGAATCAATCTCTAGCTTTAGAGGGGTTTCTCATTCAGGAAAGAATATCGAAAACGCTGTGCAAATGCTTCGTTCTGACCAATCAAAAGTCGCTTCGCATATAGTGGAAAGAGAACTCGCTTGGATTCTGTTTAAAAATGATTCACCTTCCATGAACGACCTTCGTGATCTTGATGTTGATCTAATTAAATGGCGAAGGATCATTTATCAAATACTTAAAGAAGCCAGCATCGATAAGAAAGATGAGACATGGAATGAGTGGCTGTTGAGAATAAGGAAGCTAATTCTAGATTCCGCGCTCGATCTCAATTGCGAATTTGATAAAAGAAGGATTTCGGATAATTTGAAGCAAAATCTAAAAGGTAATGTACTTCGAAAGATGGCTGAACACCTGGAATCAAGTGATAGTTTAATTGAAAGGGCAACCATAAAAACCATTCACCAAGTTAAAGGCGACGAGTTTGAATGCGTCGTTATATTGGTCCCTAAACCCAGCCCTAATAATTCGCCTTGTCCTTCTGTTGAATGGTGGCCAGATGGTCCTTCAGAAGAACGCCGCGTTGCCTTTGTGGCCGCATCTAGAGCTAAGAAGACTCTAATTCTTTGCATTCATCGCGACACATATAACGCTTTAAGAACATTGAGATCAGATTTTGTCGACAATTTTGAGCAAATTTTTCTATTCGAGAGACAACATTCATTGATGGAATTTTTATGATATGAATTTTTGAAATCAAACATTCCAGGATCTTCGCTTCGATCACGAGGCCCGCCTGCACGACGAGCTCTTCTCTTCCGGGCCAGGCAAAAGGAGCTGATGACGGGCAGGCTGCGGGCGGGGGCGCTTGTGTCTGATAAGTCATAGGTCAATCTATTTATTACGGATTTTATCTTTTTATTATCTTAATCCCTTCCACAAACCTCTCTTTCCTCTTGTTGAGGTATTCCTCAATAGTAAGAGGGCACCTCACTAAATCCACAAAGTCTTTTATGTTTATTCCCAGCTCTTTTGCCATTGGACCTAACAATCTGGGACCGATCTCTTGATTCTTCCCATGACTTACATGAGTCCCAGCTTCCTTTTTCCCATTGATATATAAATGATAGTATTTATGTTTATTATTACTTTGCTGAAAGCCCTTTCGTTTTAGTCCTGCTTCGACCTCATCCTGGTTGAGCGAGGTCATTAATTCACCTCAAAGAGTCCTAACAGGACTTCTCGCAACAGCTTTCCGGTCTCACCTAGATCATCCTCGGGACAGAGTGCATATTCCGTCCATAGTTCATCTATGAAGTCGTGGAGTTGATTTTCTGCCTCGTAATAATCTGTGGAATACCCAACGGCGTCGACGTAGGGTATGCTCAGAACCCAGAGACCTTCATCGTATTCAACGCTCACTTCAATGGGAATTCGGGGGACAAAGATACGATCTCCTGCCTCAAATTCTTCCAGCTGATAGCTCTCATAAGGCTCAATTTTATCCACATAAAAATTCTTGATCTTTGGACTGCCGCTAATGCGCTCGGCACGTCCGGTTAATTTAACCGGATGTCCCAGTAGATCCCTGGCCCTGGCCTCCAAATCGCCGGGGTATACCGCCTGGAATTTCTCGCCTATTCTTTCGATCTTCATTACCTTCTCAGGGTCAACTCGCAAGTCTGCTAAGAGCCCTATTCGGACTTCCTGGCCCAAATGTCGCTGACGTTGAGAAATCAATCCTTCAATGCGGCCCCGATTAGCGGCTTTCATTTCAAAGCTTCTGCCGCCCTGGCCCTCAAAGTGCAATGCATAATTGGGCTTCTTCGGGTATAGATTAAGTAGATCCAGGAGCAAACGCGATCTGTAAGCATGATCGGGGACAACATCGTCCACTTCTCGACCCTCTTCGCCCTCAACTGAAGCAATAAAATCTGTGATTTTAGTGATCACTCTCGGCCCGGGCGGTTGATACTTTTGAAAATTATCGATCTCGGGCTGTCCATATTTAACTGCCGACTCAACTTCAACTACGACGCTGCCTGAACTGATTGATTTAATTAGAAGACAATAGTCATCCAAAATCTGCTTTTTAAGTCGGCCGCCCTCACTGAATGGTTGGCCTTCCAGAAAACTGCCCATGTGCCAGGCAATCTCTTGCAGGGATATCAACAATTTTCCAGCATCCTCCAATCCGACTTTTTCCCCCTCAGAGGTGCATAATCTTAATATCAAAGTCGATTGCCCTGAATCCATTATGATCAATTTTCTTTCCCATTCTATTTCAATTTAACTGGATTTGGACACTAACATCAAATATTATCTTTGGAGCCTTGACTTCGATTTTCTCAGATAAACAAGAGATGAGCTTTCCCGTCGCTTCGATCACTGGCCCGCCTTCACGACGAGCTTTTCCAGGCTATGACAGAGGAGCTGATGACTGGCAGGCTGCGGGCGGGAGGCACTGGTGGAGGCATAGAGATCCGCTTGGAGACGGTGGTTGGAGGCAGGCGGTCAGCTGGCCAGACGTAGATATATTTGTATAATTATAATATTCGGGGCTTCGCTCAATTCCCATTTCCAAAAAAATCGATATCGCAGGTGCTGCACCATCCAGCAACCTTTGCCGCCACT
>NZ_DAKC01000088.1:28641-65849 GCF_002496465.1 Methanosaeta sp. UBA356
GCGCGCGTCGCCCACTAAAAAAAACAGATTTCAAGGATTAATATTAATCTAAAGAAAACATTTCTCCAGCCGACACATTAATTATTCCATGAAGTTAGAGACTGCAAAAGGTCAGGCGAAATCTCATGAGTGAACGCTCCTCCGTCCAAAATCCNNCCATTATGATCAATTTTCTTTCCTATTCTATTTCAATTTAACGTGGTGGCATAGAGATCCGCTTGGAGACGGTGGTTGGAGGCGAACGGTCAGCTGGACCGCCGGAGACATATTTGTATAATTATAATATTTGGGGCTTCGCTCAATTCTCATTTCCAAAAAATCGATATTGCAGGTGCTGCACTATCCAGCAACCTTTGCCGCCACTGTATCCAAGCCACCCCGGCGCTGAGGGGGCCTGAGGCACTACCGCCTTTAGTCGCGGCGCCCACTGAAAAGAGGTATGTGGTGATTAAGAGAAATCCGATTGCAGACCGTTCTCTGCGCTAACCGGTCTCAACCTCAACGACCTGCACCCCTACGAAGCTGCTCATCTCAACTTTCTTCTCCTCTTCTAGACAGAGCAGAATAGCCTCCTTAATTCGGCTCATCAGCTCATCAAGGCTTTTCGTTTGAGAATGGCAGCCAGGAAGCTCTGGGACTGTGGCAACATAATAGCCGTCCTCATCCGGTCTTAATACTACATCGAATATGGTTGTGGAACTGATACAGGGCGCTCTCTACAACAGTCATATAGAAGCAGGAGCGACAAGTTAATTACCCTTCTACTATTTACGGCAAGATGTAGGAGGTTAAGATATTGTCCGTACTCGGGAAGGGCAGCCTGTTCACGCCTAAATCTATTCCGCTCATCGAATTACTTCCTGGCATAAATAACCATAAAACAGCTTTACCGAACTTTCAACGCCCATGGATATGGGAGCCAGAGAGGGTTCGTGAGCTCATAGTTTCTGTTGCTTACAGATATCCCGCGGGCAGCCTTCTCACTATGCCTGTAGTTTCCAACAGTTTTGCACTCCGCCCCTTCCAAGGTTCTGGTGATAAGCTGGAGGACGAGCCTAACCTCATGGTCCTGGATGGCCAACAGAGGCTCACCAGCTTATACCAAGCACTCTACAGAAAAGAGGGTGTGGAATATAGAGGCAGGAAGTTCCATTTTTATCTCGATATTCCACACCTCATGTCAGATCCCGATGGCAGCATAGATGTTGGGGAGCCACATTTTGAAGACGCCTTATTCTTTGTTCTCCAGGAGAAGGATGGCAGAAGGATTCGCTATTTGGGCTTGAAGCCGGTTTATGAGCTAACCACGCTTGATGATGAATTATCAGCGGGAGCATTACCGCTAAACTTAACTTTTGATGCCAATGGCGAGCTCGCTGAATGGATGATGAACTACCTCTCTTTGCAGGCTCATGACGACATGAAGCAGTACAAGCAACTGCAAAAAAAATGGGGCAATTTGGTTCACCCATGGTTGGATCTCATCCGCAATTATCCCTTCCCAGTGGTCGAATTGAATGCAGATATGCCGCTCAGCGCTATTTGTCATATTTTTGAGAAAGTTAATAGTCAGGGATTGCCTCTTGATGTTTTTGATCTGTGCACAGCTATCCTCTGGGCGCAGGGATTCTCTCTCAATGATAAATGGAACGATGTCGTAAAAGATTTTAAAAGTAATAACCTGCTTCAAATGCAGCCCCTCAATGGAACGGGATTCTTGCAGAGCTTAGCCTTGCTTGATTCGTTGGAGAAGAAAAGAGCTAATCCTAAATCTCGCCTCGCCGTTGGCTCTCGCAAACGCGACCTCATGGAATTGGATAAGAGCACAGTGGAGAAGTGGTGGAAGATTCTATTGGACGGCTATAAAGAATCATCTGCCTTCATGATGGGCCAAGGAATACTTTCCGAACGCATTCTACCATACTCCACCATGATAATACCATTGGCAGCTATTTTTGCTGATATCAAGAACCGCAAGGGCGACATAAATGCAAAGGCTGCATGGCCAAAGATAAGACAATGGTATTGGTGCAGCGTTTTCAGTCAGCGTTACAGTGGCCCTGTGGAAACATATTCTGCTTTGGACTTTGAACAAGTTGTTAGCTGGGTGGATGGAGGGCCCGAACCGGAGGCAGTACGAACCTTTATCTTCAGATCAGATGCTATCCAGGAGATCTCGTCTATTCGTAATGCGATTTACAAAGGAGTTTTGTGCTTGCTGGCTCAAAATGGCGCCATGGATTTTAGTGGTGGTGGAGGATTAAATGTTCAAATATTCCATGATACACAGCAGGATCACCATCATATATTCCCGACCAAAGCATTAAAAGAGCTTGAAATTAGTGACCCACGGGCAAATACCATCGTTAATAAGACCCTAATAAGTGCCACGGCAAACAGGAGTATCAGCGGCAACAAACCATCCAATTACGTCCAAAACTGGAGAGATAAACTTGGTGCTGCTTCGTATGACGATATATTGAGAAGTCATGCCATCGATTCAAACATCTTGATCCAGGACAATTGGCAAGCGTTTATTGTAGACAGACGAGAAAGGTTATGTCGTATGATTGAATCGGTCTGCAAAGGAGTATTCCAGCCATTCACGGAATCGCCTGATATTGAATCCGAGGGTGAACAGGAAGAAGTTTAGCAGGATCCGTCCCGATGACCGAACGCTCCTCCGTCCAAAATCCCATGCTGCGCTATGTCGACCAGATCGGCTGGCATTATGTCAGTCCAAAAGATGCTCTCCTCCTGCGAGGTGGCGAGGCGGGCCTTTACTTCTCAGACATTTTATTGGCCCAGCTCCAGAAGCTCAATCCAGCTGTGCTCGACCCATCCCGCGCTTCGGAGATCCTGCGCAAGCTCAACCTCCTCCGTCCCAGCATCGAGGGCAACCGGGACGCTCTCTCCTGGCTGCGAGGTGAGCAGTCGATCTATGTGCCGGAGGAGAACAGGGAGAGAAATGTCCAGCTCATCGACTTCGACTTTCCAGAAAATAACATCTTCCAGGTGACAGATGAGTGGAAGCATAAAGGTGCCGCTTTCCCCAACCGGGCGGACGCAGTCTTTCTCATCAACGGCATTCCCGTTGCACTGGCTGAGACGAAGAACGCTGAGAAGAGAGATGGAGCAGCAGAGGGAATGACCCAGATCCGGCGCTACCACCTTGAGACTCCGGAGATGCTGATTTTGCCCCAGGTCTTCGAGGTCACAGAACTGATCAAATTCTTTTACGGCGCCACCTGGTCTACCAGCAGAAAGAACCTCTTCAACTGGAAGGATGTAGTGCAGGGCGACTACGAACACACCGTCAAGACCTTCTTTGACCAGAAGAGAATCCTCAAAGTCCTGCATGACTATATCATCTTTCTGAGCCGGGACGACGACCTGGTCAAGATCATACTCAGGCAGCACCAGACCCGGGCAGTGGAGAAGGTCATAGCCAGAGTCCGCGACCCGGAGAAGAGGCGGGGCCTGGTCTGGCATACCCAGGGCTCGGGCAAGACCCTCACCATGATCACCATCGCCTCCAAGCTCCTGAGAGAATCCCAGGGCGCCGGGGCCGAGAAGCCCACCGTCCTCATGCTGGTGGACAGAACGGAGCTGGAAAGCCAGCTGTTCAAGAACATTGCCGGCTATGGCATAGGCTCCGCCCAGATCGCATCTTCAAAACGCGAACTGAGAAAGATCCTCTCCTCCGACTACCGGGGCCTTGTCGTCTCCATGATCCACAAGTTCGAGGACATACCGGGAGACATGTCAACCCGAAATAACGTGATTGTCCTGGTGGACGAGGCCCATCGCACCACAGGCGGAGACCTGGGCAACTACCTTCTGGCAGCCCTCCCCAATGCCACCTACATCGGCTTTACCGGCACGCCCATCGACAGGCTCACTAAGGGCAAAGGCACATTCAAGGTCTTCGGCATAGACGATCCCCAGGGCTATTTGGACAAGTACTCCATAGCGGAATCGATCGAGGACGGAACAACTGTCCGGCTCAACTATGCCATAGCCCCCTCAGACCTTCTGGTGGACCAGGAAACCCTGGAGAGCGAGTTTCTCGATCTGGCCGCCGCCCAGGGGATCAGCGATATAGACGAGCTCAATGCCATCTTAGACCGGGCGGTCAAGCTCAAAGAGCTGCTGAAGTCCCCGGACCGGATAGGCAAGGTGGCAAGATATGTGGCCCAGCACTTTCGGGAGAATGTAGAGCCTCTGGGCTTCAAAGCATTTCTGGTGGCTGTCGACCGCCCCGCGTGTGCCGCTTACAAAGAAGAACTGGACAAATACCTGCCGCCTGAGTACTCCCAGGTGGTCTATTCGTCAATGCATAATGACCTCACAGAGTTGAGGAAATACTATATCAACGAGGATCAGGAGAAGAAGGTGCGCAAAGATTTCCTGAAGAAGGACTCCCTTCCCAAGATCCTCATAGTCACCCAGAAGCTCCTGACAGGCTTTGACGCTCCTATTCTATATTGCATGTACCTGGACAAGCCCATGAGAGATCACGTCCTCCTCCAGGCGATAGCCAGGGTCAACCGGCCTTATGAGGATGAGAGCGGCCTGGTCAAGCCCTGCGGCTTCGTCCTGGACTTTGTGGGCATATTCGAGAAGCTGGAACGGGCCCTGGCCTTCGATTCAGACCTGGTGGCATCGGTCATCAAGAACATCGATGTCCTGAAGCTGCTCTTTGAGACCTATATGACCGGACCGGCAAAGGAGTATATCGCCCTCTCCAAAGGTTGGGACGACAAATCCAAAGAGAAGGCCATCGATTACTTTAAAGATAAGGAGGTCAGGGAGAACTTTTTCTGGTTTTTCAGACAATTGCAGAACATCTACGATATACTCTCCCCCGATGCCTTTCTGCGACCTTACATGAATGACTATCAGAGTTTGGCCCGGCTCTATGGCCTGATCCTCAACGCCTATATGGATGTTTATGTAGACCAGGAGATCACTGCCAAGACCCGGGAGCTGCTGCAGAAATATACGACTGGCGGATCGATGGAGCCACCAGGAGCCATTCACGAATTGGGCCCAAAAGAGTTGAAAGCCTTAAGAGATAGCGGAGTCTCGGATACCACAAAGGTCCTTAACCTGAGAAAGCTCATCGCCCTGGCCTCCAAGGGCAGTAACAATCCCATTCTCCGACTGATCGGGGAGAGGACAGAGGCGATTCGGCAAGATTATGAGGACCGACAGATCACCACACAAGAGGCATTGATCCGTTTTGAGGGGCTGGCCCGGGATTATCTCAATGCAGATAAGGAACGAGAGAGATTAGGCCTGGATGAGAGTTCCTTTATCATCTACTCACTCCTGAAGCCAGAAGTGGAGGAAATTCTGCCCGCTCAGGCAAAGGAGATCAATACCCTATTCCAGAGCTTCCCTGACTATCGATGGGATGAAAAGCAGGAGCAGAAATTGAGGGCAGGTCTCTACAAATACATGCTGCCAATTGCAGGCAAAGAGAGATTCATCAAGCTTACAGATGACCTATTGAGGTTGCGGCGGGAATGAGATAATGAAAAAGCAAAAGCCAGGGGAAAGGCCCATAACTGACAGAGCTCCAATAGACAGAGTTGCCACCAACAGAGCCATAATTGTCAAAGCCGCATATACCACTCCAATAGACAGGTCGCTTGCGGAGAAATCCGCAATAGACAAAGCCTCAACAGACAGATGGCACGATGCCGATGATCTAAAATGGACCGCACGCAACTGGGCCTCCAGAATGGGGGTCAAAGTCCCCCAGATCTACATCCGCCAGATGACGACCAAATGGGCATCGATATCGACTTCGGGACATCTTACTCTGAATGCTGAGCTTCTGAACATTCCAAAGAGCCTTGGCGAATTCGTGCTCGTCCATGAGATCGTGCACAGGCTGGTTCCCAACCACGGCATGCTCTTCAAGAGCTTTCTCTTTGCCTATATGCCCGATTGGCAGGAGCGGGAGCGATCCTTAAGAAGCCTGGAGAGAGAACGGATTGAGCAAAAGTGATGCTTATCGATCATTTTTTCATCACCGCTTTTTCTATCCAGCGTCCTTTATCGCCATTGTATCCAAGCCTCCCCGGCGCTGAGGGGGGGCAGGGCACTTCCGCGCGTAAAACCCGCGCGCGTCGCCCACTAAAAAAACAGATTTAAAGGATTAATATTAACCTCAATATATCAAGAACAATCGACAGCCCACATGTATTTCCTGGCTCTGATAGTCGCCGGCCTCTATCACGCGCAACAACCGCGCGCTGCGCCCCACTGAAAAGAGGCATAAGAAGCCACAACGCAATCATAATGAAATCATCATTATAATTCCAGGATGTCTCTGAGCTAACTCATGATAACAGTTAAATCCCATACTGGAATAGAATCCATTATGTTCTCAGAGTACATCAGAGCAGCTTTGAGTCGGGCCAAATACGAATCCCTGGAGGATGGCTCTTACATGGCTACGGTAGCCGGCCTTCCGGGAGTGATCGCTACCGGAGAGACGATCGAAACTTGTCGGGACGATCTCATTGAAGTAATTGAAGAGTGGGTTGCCATACGCCTGCAAAGAGGCTTTGCTATACCGGCCATCGATGGTCATACGATAGACGTCTCTGGGGAGCCGATGGCTATTGTGTAAATTGACTCCGGTCCCTTACCGCGTCCTCATAAAAAAGCTCAAAAATCTGGGCCTGGAGGGACCACACTCTGGCAACAAGCACCCTTACATGATCATTGGAGAGACGGTTATCATATTGCCAAATCCTCATCAGGGCAGGGATGTGGATGTTCGCCTGATCAAGACCATTCTGAAAGATGTCGGTATATCTCGAGAAGAATGGCTTTCAGCTTAGTGAAAATTGCAGGTCACAATCGACTGATCCAACCTGCAAGGTGAGTTCTCCCGAGTCATGCGAGAGGGGCTGATGGCCGGCAGGCTGCGGGTGGGGGCGCTGGTGGAGGCATAGGAGGCTAGCGGTCATCTGGCCCGCGCAGTGTATATTTTGCTAATTATAAATGCGCGCGCTCTTTTTGGGCGGCGGGTTCCGGGTGCAACCAGCTGATAAAAACGTCAAATGAATGGAAAACATCTATATCGCTTTTTCATCACCACCACTCATCATCACCAATAGCCCCACTGCTGCTAAAGCCGCAGCTGCAGCACCATATAGAAACGAAGCCTCTGCCCCCCACAGAGACCATATGGCTCCAGCAACTAGGCTGGAGATGATGGAGGCCACTCCCACTGCCCCGTAGTATATGCCCAGAGAGCTGCCCCGAAGTCCGGCCGGACAGAGGTCGGAGACATAAGCCCTCTCCGAGCCGTCCACCAGGGCATAGACCAGGCCGTACATAGCAAAAAGGGCAATCAAGCCCCAGAGGCTGGAGACGGCGGCAAATCCAACTGCCGTCAGGGCAAAAAGAGAATATCCCAGGAAGAGAACCCTCTTTCTTCCCACCCGGTCAGACCAAATGCCCACCGGCATGGCCAGGAGGGCATAGACCAGATTGAAGAGCAGATAGAGAAGAAGGGGCGCTGCCACTGCCATCGATCCGGAGAAATGGTCCTGGGCGCGGAGGATGAAGAACATATAGCTGAAGTTGCCCAGGGCGAAGAGGCAAGCGATGAATAGAAAGCGCTTCAGCTCCGGCGATAGAGAGGAGAGATTCAATCTGATGCTGCTAGTGCAGCAATCTGGAGCGCGAGAGCTCTCTTTTACCCAGTAGAAGGGAAGCAACGCCGCCACTGAGAGGATCCCCGCCAGCATCAGAATGGAAGGGTAGCCAAAGCCGCCCTGCCAGAGGAGATAGGCCAGCATCGAGCCGACGACCGCACCCGCTGAGTCCATGGCCCGGTGCAGGCCAAACCCCCGTCCTCTGTGGCCCTGATCAGTGGACTCGGATATCATGGCGTCTCTGGGAGCGGACCTCACTCCTTTGCCGCTTCTCTCCAGGGTCTTGAGGAGGAAGACATGCTGCCAGGCAGAGGCAAAAGGCAGGAAGAGCTTGCCCATTGCCGATATGGCATATCCGGCCACCACCAGCGGCTTTCTCCTGCCCAGGCGATCAGACCAGCATCCCGAGAGGACCTTGAGGATGCTGGGCAGGCCGTCGCTCACCCCGCCGATGAGGCCCACCGCCATGCTGCCTCCACCAAGTTGAGCGATGAAAAGAGGGAGGATGGGCTGGATGATCTCGCTGCTGATGTCGTTGAGAAAGCTGACAACGCCCAGCAAGAGGACGTTCATCCTCGTCTTTGCATCCGTCCGCTGATCGGGCTTTGGGCCTGTGGCAGGAGTCGCCATTTAGTTCTTCTTTGGGCTTGGCTTTTTTGCTTTTTTAGTGAAAAAAATGGGTCTCGATATCATTCCACCTGAATTCTCTGGGAGTCTACTACCATTAGCTTGGGAAGATGAACCTCCAGGATGCCATTATTGAAGCTGGCTTTAACCTGCTCCGGCTTGACCTCAAGAGGCAGCTTGATCTCACGTTCTACATTTCGGTTCTCTATCTCCTGATGCAGGTATTTTCCCTCACGGGCCGCTGCTTTGGCGCTTATGGTGAGGGTGTCCTCCGTCACTCGGAGATCGATCATATCCTTGCTCCTTCCCGGCAGGGATACGAGAGCGACCAGCTCGTCCTTTCCGTCCATGAGATCTATAGCAGGCTGATCCTGGCTCTTCTCCATAGAGATATCGCTTGGCAGGTCACCCAGTATCTTCTTCGCCGCCTGAATTGATATGCGAGCAACTTCAACCGCTGCATTGCCTATCATCTGCTCCAGATCGCTGCTTCCAGATGGATATGATTTCATATACAAAAATAGGTCGTTGTATCATAAAATCCTTTGCTTCCTTGCCGCGGGGAGAGCAAATTACTTAAACGCCTCTTTCGAGTGGAATGCTGTGAAGGACGGGGAAGCACTGAAACTGAAAAAGCCAGTAATAGAGGCGTGCATCAAATCAGCTCGGAAATATGGAAAGAGCGATGCAATAGGACTTCTGCGAGGCACCCTCTTCCTAGAGAGTGAACCCATGTCCCTGGATATGCTAGCAGAGAGGACCGGCTACAGCAAAACCACCGTCCGTTCCAGCATGAACCTGCTGGAGAGCCTGGGGATAGCTCGCCGAGTGGTCGACCCCCAGGATGTGCATCATAACATCAAGCAGCATCGCTACGCCCTGGTGAACGATGCCGAGGCAAAAAGGCAGGTCATTCTCTCAGCAGCCAAAGAGGAGGTTGATCTGATTCTGCAAGCCCTTCTTCAGGTGAGAGATAACCTGGAAAGAGAAGAGGATGAAGGTTGTAATAGAGCAAGGGATAAAGGGTACAAGCCAGAGAAGGATGAAGGGTACAGGAGAGACGATAAGCTAAAAGCCCTTTTAGCGGAATCCTTGCAGTTTTATGAGGAGATGAAAAGGACGCTGGATCTGATAAGCCGGTTCACCTCAAAGGAGCTGATAGAGATTCTGGAAGAACATGATAGATAAAAGAGCAATCTCTCTGTCGCTCTCTAGCCGGCCAGCTATCGTCGATTAAGATCTCATCTCAAAGCCCGACCTTTAGGATTTATGCTCTGGTCGTTCTTCTTGGCCAGGCAAGAATCCAAGCCGCCAGCAGCCACAAGAGAAGGAATGCAATGACGAGCCTTATCATGATCAATCACAATCATTAATAGTTATGTTTTGGTATATCTATGTTTTCCTCAGTCGAAGCTAGATGAGGGATTGGAGAAAATAAGCTGCAAATGGCATAGCCTGATATATGTTGCAGCCCAAATATCTTGAAATGGTGTTTGGATATGAGAGCGATCAATGCTGTTTTGCTCCTGGCTCTGCTGCTGACCTTTTCTGGCTGCGTTGAGCGGCCAGAGGCCCCGGCGGTCTCAGAGCAGCAGGCTACAGAGGAATGGAAGGCCGATGGGATAGTTAGCGAGGGGGAATACACCCGCAGCATGCTCCTTCAGGCCCCGACCAGGCAGGGCTATAGCGGCGGAGACATGCAGATCTCCTGGAGAAATGACGAAGAAGATCTCTATCTAGCCCTGAATGGCAGCACCCTTGGCTGGCTGGCGCTGGGCTTTGAGCCTCTGGAGTGGATGAAGGACTCCGATATAATCCTGGCCTCGGTGGACAAAGGCACTGCTGTGGTATTGGATGAGTACTGCACAGGCAACTACGGCCCGCATATCGAGGATACCATGTTGGGTGGTACAGACGATATCCAGGAGTTTTCTGGAAGCGAATCAGCTGGCAGGACCACAATAGAGCTGAAGAGATCGCTCCAGTCCCATGACCGGTTTGACAAGTCCTTCACCCCTGGACAGGCGGTCTCCATCATCTGGGCGCTGTCAGACAATCCCGACATCAGCCAGAAGCACGATGTGGCCTATGGCGAGGGCATCCTCTCCTTGACCCGCGCTGGTGGTGTGGCGTCCGCTTCCCTCCCAGGATCGCTGACCCCGATAGAGAAGGATGGTCTCATCTTCATCTGGGAGGAGGAGAAGGCAGCCCGAGACATCTACTCATCGCTATATGAAAAGAACAATCTCACCATCTTCCTGGATCTGACCAGATCAGAGGAGAGCCACATGGACCAGGCAAAGGCAGTGATCGATAAGTACGGCCTTGTCCTTCCGGCGGATGTGCCAGGAGTGTTCGAAAACCAGACACTGCAGGATATCCACGACCGCCTCCTGGCAGAGGGATTGGAGTCCGATGAACAGGCCCTGAAGGTGGCGGCTGAATTCGAGGAGATAAGCATCATGGACCTGGAGGCTGAGCTGGCGGCGGCGGAGAACGAGGATGTCAGGACCATGTATCAGGGACTCCTGGCCGGCTCAAGAAAGCACCTTCGCTCTTATGTCGCCGACCTAAAAGAGCAGGGAATAGAATACGAGCCGCGCCATCTTCTGAGGAGCGAGTTTGAAGAGACCGTACGAGTATAAATGGGATGGAGAGGAGTCTTGAAAAAAGCTCCTCTGACAGAGAGATGGCAGAAACCAAAAGATCTCTCTGTGAAAGCCACGATCACTGCCATACTGGAAAGACTGGAAATGCAGATAAAAAGCGGCCCTGACGCGTCATCCTTAAGCACCCAGCGGCCGTATAGTAACCCATGCTCCAGGACCTTTGTCTGACCATTGTGGTTGAAAACTCCTCTTCCCTTGAAAACGACCATCTGCAGGCCCAGCACGGCCTATCCATTCTGCTGGATCTGGATATGAATCTGGGATCAGAGAACATGAAGCTTCTCTGGGACACCGGGGCCACGCCGGAGGTGATGCTCCATAATCTCGATGCTCTGCATATAGATCCAGAAGAGATCGATCTGATCTGCCTCAGCCACGGCCACTACGATCACACTGGGGGACTGATGGGCGTGCTGCAGAGGAGGAGGGCACCGGTTCCGATCGTTGCCCATCCTGATATCTTCGCCCCCAAGCTGAAGGTCCGGCCCTTTTTAAAGTACATAGGCGCCCCCTTCACCCGGGACCAGCTGGAGGCTGCTGGAGGGATAATGCTTCCCTGCCGGGGCCCGGTAACGCTGGCTCCAGGGGTCATGACCACCGGAGAGGTGCCCCGGATGGAGGCCTTGGAGACGGTTGAGGGATTCTGGACCATGAAAAATGACCAGTATACTCCCGACGCCATGCCTGATGATCAATCACTGGCCATACATCTGCCTGGAAAGGGGCTGGTTGTGATCAGCGGCTGCGCCCACAGCGGCATCATCAACACCATAAGATATGCCCAGAGGATAACGGGAGAGGAAAGGCTGTATGCGGTGATAGGCGGATTCCACCTCATGGGTGCAGACAATAAGCGCATAGATGCCACCGCCCGCGCCCTGCTCGACCTGGACTCGGCAGTTGTCCGGCCGGGTCACTGCACCGGTCAGAAGGCCCTCTCCCGGCTACAGGATATACTGGGGGAAAGCTGCCAGCCTCTGGCGGTGGGAGATTCAATCGAGTTTTAAGGATAATGGAGATGGGGGGATGGAGAGATTGATAGCTTTTGGGCCTGTGCCTTCCCGCAGGCTGGGACGATCCCTGGGGATCAACAACATTCCTGCCAAGATCTGCAGCTATTCCTGCGCCTACTGCCAGGTGGGCAGGACTCTGCAGATGTCGGCAGAGCGCCGCTCCTACTATCTACCCCAGCAGATCTTCGACCAGGTGGCCCAGAAGGTGGCAGAGGCAAGAGATCTAGGCCTGACTATAGATTACTTATCTTTTGTTCCTGACGGCGAGCCCACGTTGGACAGCAACCTGGGCGAAGAGATCGATATGCTCAAAACACTCGGCATAAAAATAGCGGTGATCAGCAATGCCTCCCTGATCTGGGATGAAAAGGTTCGAGAGGATCTATTCAAAGCGGACTGGGTGTCGGTCAAGGTGGATTCTCTGGAGGATAAAGCCTGGCGGCGAATAGACCGGCCCCACCGCAGTCTCAGGCTCGATACGATCCTTCAGGGAATCAAAGATTTCGCCCGGGAATATAGTGGCATCCTGGCCACGGAGAGCATGCTCTTAGCCGGCATAAACGATTGTAAGGCCAGCCTCCTGGCCCTAGCTGAGTTCCTGGAGGGGATCGATCCTGAAGTATCCTATATCTCCGTTCCCATCCGTCCTCCAACAGAATCATGGGTACAGATGCCCTCCCCGGAGAACCTGTGCCTGGCTTATCAGATATTCAGCCAGAGGCTGAAGAGGGTCGAGCTCCTGGTCGGATATGAGGGAGACAGCTTCGACTTCACCGGCGAAGCTAAAGAGGATATCCTGGCGATCGCCTCCGTTCACCCCATGAGAGAAGCTGCCTTGAGAAGATTTTTAGAAAAATCTGGAAATAGCTGGGATATAATAGAAGAGCTGCTGGAAAAAAAAGAGCTCCTCCGAATTGAATACCAGGGCAATAGCTTCTACTTAAGGCGCCCTGAGAGACAGGATAAGATAGGAGCCGAATAAGAGTGTTGCGGGATATTTTGCGAAGCCCATCCTGCCCCAAAATCCGCTGTGAGATCCCGATCAAGGAATCTCGATAAGCGATCCTGACCGGTGATCTTGGGAGCGGAATTCTGTTCAGTCTTATCCCATCTGGGCAAATTTCTTGCCCATAATTTTTGGCCTATTCGATCTATGCCTGGCGGCTTCCCTGTATGGTTCCCGACCAGGCCCCTCCCTGAGCATCATAAGCATTGAAGCTGCCGGAGAGATTATCTTTGCTCATGGTTAGAGTGCACCGGTAGAGCATCATGTTCTGCATATCGACCATATCCAGATAGAGCACATCCTTCGCCGTCCATCCGCTGGCAGACAGGTCTTTTGTCGTTCCGAACGAGGTGAGCATGCCCCGGCCAAAGACTGCATCCTTGTTCTGCACGAGCGTAAGATCAACCGTGCCCGGCAAGCTGCCATATAGATTCAGCCTCCAGTTGCCCCGCAGATCCTGAGTGATCTGAACGAAGGGACTCAAATACTCCCGGCCGCTGATCTTATCCAGGTACTCCGCCGAATGCTGTGGATCGATCGGACGCATCAACGGGTCAATGCTCAGTGGATCGGCATTTGGATCGATATAGGTCTTAATATTGTCCTGGCCAGAGATTGCTCTCGACTCGCCTGGCATGAGGAAGATATCGCTTCCCAGTGGATCATAAGCCTGGGCCAGCATGAAGAGGCTGGCCATCAGACAGATCATCAAGGCCCCACGGGCCAGAGGATATTTTGCTTTCATCTTGATCAAAACCCCCAATTCATCTTCGTCGTCTTATTAATAAAAAATTCGCCTTCTAAAGCTGCCCCTCCAGGCCCTTGTACATATCTTCTATAGCCTCAGCCACCGGTCCTCCGATCTCCACCACCGCCTGCGCCTTGACCATTGCCTCGATGACCGAGGTATGATAGGGCAGCCTTCCCGCGATCTTCACCCCTCTCTTACCGCACAGCTCCTCGATCTTTCTTGCCGCCTCAGGGTTGAGGTCATACTTGTTGATGCAGACGGTCGTCTTTATGCCGAAGTGGTCGGCCACATCCAAGAGCCTCACCAGATCGTGCTCTCCAGTGACTGTGGGCTCCGTCACCACCAGCGCCAGGTCGACTCCGGTCAATGATGCGATCACCGGACAGCCTATGCCCGGAGAGCCATCTATGAGGATTAGATCAAGATTCTTCTCTGCCGCCAGGTCGCGAGCCATCTCCCTGACCATGGCCACCAGCTTTCCCGATGCCTCCTCACCTGGATACAGCTCGGCATGGACCATGGGACCGAATCTGGTCTGGGAAATGTAAGCCTCCCCGGCCTGGACGTCTCTCATATCGACCGCATCCTCAGGACAGACCAGCTGGCATACCCCACAGCCCTCGCAGAGGGGAGTTTCAACCTCAAAATCAGCGATAGCACCAAACCTGCAGGAATCCTGGCAGATCCCGCATTGAATGCACTTTTCTTTATCTATGAATGCCCTCTTGATGCCATAGAACTCCCGCCTTTCCAGGATCTCGGGCTGGAGGATGAGGTGCAGGTCGGGTGCGTCCACATCGCAATCGGCAAAGACTGCTTTTCCTCGGGCGAGAGCTGCCAGTGAGGCGATGATCGAGGTCTTGCCGGTTCCCCCTTTTCCGCTCACTATAGCGACCTGCAACATGCTATCATCTCCTCAATCCTATTTGCCAATTCAACAAACCTCTCCTTCCACTCTGGCATACGCAGGACGAATATCTCTCCCTGGGAGTAGATCTCAGCTATCTTTCGGTCCAGGGGAATCTCCATTAAAAGGGGTATCTTCTTCTCCTCCAGGTAGTGATAGAGCTTCCGGTCACCCACGCCGCTCTTGTTGACCAGAACCGCCTGGGGGATTTTCATCTTGTCCAGCACCTTCAAGGCGATGTCCAGGTCGTACAGGCCAAAGGGAGTGGGCTCGGTGACCAGCAGGCAGAAGTCGCTCCCTCGCACCGACTCCACCATAGAACAAGAGGTGCCGGGCGGGCAATCGACGATCACCGTATCGCCCTGGGCCCTCTGTTTTACTGCTTTGATGAGAGGAGTGGTCCTGGCCTCGCCAAGGGCCAGCTCTCCCCAGACGATATCCATGCCACCGGAACGGGCGTGAAATATCTCCCCTATCGATCGAGAGCCTTCGCTTATGGCCTTCTCCGGGCAGATGATGCTACAGGCCCCACAACCGTGGCAGAGCTCGGGAAAGATCAGCACCGTCCCAGGGAGCACGGCCAGAGCATGATAAGCGCAGACTTCACTGCATTTGCCGCAATGGGTGCACAACTCCTCATCTATCACCGGCACAGCAACCTGGCAGCTCTCTTTCTCCAGAAGGGTTCTGTCCGGAAAGAAAAGGTGAGAATTGGGCTCTTCAACATCACAATCTGCGATTGCAATCCGCCCATCACCCAGGGAATAAAGAGAGGCAGCAAGCGAGGTGGAGACCAGAGTCTTGCCAGTGCCGCCCTTGCCGCTAGCTATGGATAGCTTCAACTCATCCCCTCTAATTCAAAGACTAATGCTTATGATCCTGACAGGCGTTATCAGGGCTGGCTCGGCTCAGCACATCCTCTCTCCAGTCATCGATGGCATCCTTGACTGTGCCTGTAGCACCTACGAACACGTCTATGCCCGCCTCGCTGAAGGCCATGACCGCCTTAGGACCCAGGCCGCCTACAATCAGCACCTGCACGCCCTCGGCAAATATGGTCTCTGTGGGCAGGCCCGTCCCACCCATGTGCTCCGATACATTGGGCAGTACGCAGATCTCATTGTCATTCAGGTCCACCACGGTGAAGGTGGGAGCCCGTCCGAAGTGCTGGCAGATGGCCTCATCCAGGCCGGAATTGCCCATGGTGGGGACGCAGATCTTCATTAAAACTGCCCTCCTCTGCCAGCTCCCCGGCCACCGCCTCGTCCCATGCCCTGGCCGCCGCCCCTTCCAGCGCCGCCACCTCGCCCCATGCCCTGACCGCCCTGACCACCCGGGCCCATGCCGGCATGAGCAGGTACGGATGCACCAGCGATCTTTTGAAGCTCGCCACGCTTGAACTTCTCCACCACGTCTCTGACGCTACCTGCTCCCTGATACTGATAAACATCGATATTGGCTGCGGAGAGGGTCTGCATGGCATTGGGGCCGACGTTTCCGGTGATAAGAGCTGCTGCTCCCTGCCTGGCTATCTCCTGGGCAGCCTGTATGCCAGCGCCGCTGGTTGCATTGACATTAGAGTTAGCAATGGATATCTCGCTCATGCTTTCTGTATCTACTATCACAAAAAAGGGACAACGCCCAAACCTGGGATCCATGGGAGCATCAAGGCCCGATGCTCCTGCAGTAACACTTACCTTCATTAAACCTCACTGATTCTGATTTTTCGAACACATCATGCTCTTGTTCTGGCCGTTCTGCTCCTGCCGACAAATGTCGATGAGATGGAAAGAGCAATTACGCTTATATGCGATATTGTATTTAAAGATTTGTACGATTCCTTTCCGCCTCCAATAGATCTGCCATCAGCTCCTCCAGGGTTTCGGCATCCGTCTGCACCGTCTCTACACCCGCTTCCGCAAAGGCATAGCCAGGTCCTTTGCCCTCCAGGCCCTCTATAGAGAAGACGACATCTGGCTTGAAGCCTAGAAGGAACTGGGCCACCTTCAGGCCCTTGCCCTTGCTCAGATCCTTATGGGGATTGGCTATGATCTCTTGCCGGACAAGTTTCATCTCCTCAAAATCCATCTCTACTAGGGCGAAATAACTGGATTCACCAAAATGCCTGCTCAGCCTTCCACCCATATCTGCCAGAGGAGCCGCGTATCTGCGCCGGCTCTCTACAATGGGCTCATAATGAATCTGCACCCGATCCACCTGCGGTAGCTCTCTTTTAATCCTTGACTCGATCCTCTCGCTGGCCAGGTGGGCCCTCTTCAGATCGACCAGCCTTAGGATTAGATCGGCCTGGACAAAGAGATAACGTCCGGAGTTCCTGGCCACCAGCTCTTTGATGGATACAACCTCAGGAGCCTCCAGAATCAGGGCCCGGATCCTCTTCAGAGTCTGTGCGTCCACTGAGGCATCCAGCAGGATCCGCATGCCGTCGACCAGAATTCCCCAACCCTCCTTGACGATCACCAATGCGATTATCACCGCCGCAATCCTGTCCAAAGGAAGAGAGATGCTCTGAGCGATCAGAGCGAGGAAGACCAGGGAGGAGGTGAGGACATCGGCCTTATGCTGCACCCCATCGGCAATCAGGCTGGGCGATCCGGTCCTCTCTCCAACTTTGATCTGGAAGCTGCCGAATAGATAGGGAAGAGGAATTATCGCTGCCACGGCATAGAGCACCCATCCCTGATAATTGATGGGCAGAGCTTCCCCTCGCACCGCCTCCAGGACGATCTCATAAGCGGTAAGAAACAGCAAGAAGGATATGGCGATGGATGCCAGGTTCTCCACCTTATAAAGCCCCAGAGGAAAACTTTCGCTCTTCCTCTCGGAGATCTTCACCCCCAGGATCAGGGCCAGCGAGGCCATAACATCCACCGTGGAGTGAATGGCATCCGCTCGCAAGGCCAGGCTCCCGGATAGGGCGGAGAGAGTGAGCTTGGCCGCCACCAGGGCCAGGTTGAAGAGCAGAGAGTAGAGGGCTACTCTCAGCACGGAAGGGGCCTGGACGGGATCTATTTCGCGGCTAGCTTGCCCAGATGCCATAGATCCTTTGCAGTAGCTTCAGGCTTCCATTATGCTGCGGTACTCCTCCTCCGATAGGTACTGAGGAGTGTACTCGACCCTCTGCCTTTCCAGGTTATTGACAAATGCCCGGAGATGGTTCTCCGATCCGCGCAATAAATTGGCATACACGAGAAGTATGTCCTCTTTATCCGTTTGCGCCATATATTCCTCCAAATCGAGGATATCTATCTCCTCTATGGCCGCTCCCGCCATGAGGGCGTCACTGACCGAAGTGCTTCCCTTGGCCAATAGATCATTGTAGAGATCCTGCAGGGTTTCATTGGCAAACTCGCCCTCTCCCATCCTGGGATCAGGCAGGGAATACCTATCAAGAAGCCTTTTTACCGCCGCCTGATGAGTTAGCTCTGCCCTTCCGATGTTCTCGAAGACGCGCATATCCCACATTTCATCCAGTGCCGAATAGACGTCGCCCGCCAGCTTCTCCTCCTCAATCATAAATAGAAGGCCATCGACCTCTGCCTGGGTAAGCTCTCCGGATGGCTCTCCAGCCAGGGCCAGCACCAAAGCACTCTCATTTATCTCACCGTTCGATATCTCATCATCAGGAATCAAAAGATTCTGATCGGACGCATTTGCCCAATTCGAGGCTGCCAGGAGCAGCAGAAATAGGCTGCACAGGAATATCCGTTTCATTTCCATTCTCCATCCTTTCGTATTCATTATAATTCCAATAGGATTTATAGTGATTCCATCAAGACCAATCCCGCCATCATCACCAAAAACCCGGCGATAAGGCCTATGTTTGTGGTATGCTCGCCACCATATCGGTTGGCTATGGGAATGAGCTCGTCAAAGCTGAGGAATACCATGATTCCCGCGACCATTGAGGTGGCGGCAGCCAGTAGCCAGTCGTTTAGGAATGGATAGAGGATCAGGATGGCCAGAACCGCTCCCAGGGGCTCAGTCATTCCCGCAGCAAAGGAGATCAGACAGGATTTCCTCCGGTCGGATGTGGCGCAGTAAAGGGGAATGCTGCAGGCCAGGCCCTCAGGGATGTTATGGATGGCTATGGCAATGGCCACAGGCACGCCCAGCCGCAGGTCGGCCAGGGAGACCAGGGCCACAGTCATTCCCTCAGGCAGGTTATGGATGGCGATGCCGATGGTGGTCATGATCCCGCTCCGGTAGAGCCTGTCGCATTGGGAGTCCACCTGGCCATCCATGTGAATATGGGGAATGAGGTGGTCGAGCAGATAGATCAGCACCAAACCCATCAGAAAGAAGAGATTGGCATAGCCGAAGCCCAGGACGATCCTGGAGCTGCAGAAGAGGTCCACAAATCCCACGTAGACCATCACTCCGGCAGCAAAGCCCAGGCTCAGCGAGAGATAGCGCATGTCTGGCCGGGGAATGAAATAAGAGATCAGACTTCCTATTCCCGTGGCCAGGCCGGCAAAGAGGCTCAGAGCCAGGGCGATGAGGATATTACCTTCCACAGTAGATCTATGGCGAGAATATATTTCAATTTGCTGCCTGGACCGAATGGAGGTTTCCTCCAAAAGGATTGAGCTGGTCCAAGGCTGCTGTAAAGGGGGTTTGGAAAGAGGCGATATCATCTGCTGCTGCCCCATCTGGAGCGATGACCGGACCAAACATGTTGGTGGTGTTGCAGAGAAGGGGGAGACAGAAAAGGGTGACTAGCATCGCCTTTTTCATTGATCTTGAGGAATGGATTGTCGCCCGGATACCGTGGGGGTATCCGATTCCACCTATTGCTGGCCACACCATAGAATCCTCAAAGGAGACAATCGCTGTTTTCGACTAAAATCTCAATTTGCAATAATCAAACTGCCCGCCGCCACCCGCCCTGTGAATATGGTGTAGGTGATAAAACCATAGTAGTATTGGTTAGCGGCGATGAAATCAGCTGAGCAATTCGAGCATAAAACCCGAAAGTTCTCTCTTTCCTTTTCAGGCAGCTCCTCCGCCGCCCTTCCCCATAGCATCTGAAAGCACAGCTGTAGATCATCCTGGGCCTGATCGCTTAGGGGCCCCTGAATATCGGCCACGAACGTCCGGCCTCTGATATCCATTAATCCCGCCTCATTCATCCAGAGGGGGGCAGAGAGGATATGAGCTCTCGGGTCCCAGCCCTCCTGGAAGGGATAGCATGCCACAAGGGTGGCATTAAGCCTGGCCTCCAGCAAAGGGTGGCCAGGAAGGAGCTTTTGAGATGACCAGAAGAGGAGGGCAACTGTTCCCCCGGGCCTTGTCACCCGCACCAACTCCTCCAGGGCTGGTAAAGGATTCATTCCCAGGAATCCCTGCGACCTGGGGCCGGGCCACAGGCAGTCGGCGCACCAGACCCAGTCGAAGATATGATCGGGGAAGGGTATGGAGCACACATCTCCCTGCAGGAAAGCCAGCTCGCCCTTCAGCCCTGCACTCTTCGAGGATTCAATTGCCCTGACCAAGCCCTCCTTGCAGATGTCAATGCCAAATACACATCCATCTGGCTTTGCCGCCCTGGCGAGCCACAGGCTGTGATCTCCATTTCCACAAGCGACATCAAGCCCCCGGCTGCCAGGGACCAGCGGGAGAAGAGATATGGCAGAACTTACCGCCGGCTCGGTTAGGCGGTGCATGGCCGAGGCTAGGCTCAGATAGTCCAGATCCGTCATCAAAGGACTGTTGCCGCCTCAAATGTTAAAGCTATTCCATACTTCATACTATTATGGATAGCATAGAGGTCTTTGAAGAAAATGCGGCAGAGTATGATGAATGGTATGATGAGAACCCAGCCGCCTACATTTCCGAGATCCAGGCCTTGAGATCGCTCATCCCATCTTCTGGAACCGGCTTGGAGGTTGGGGCGGGAACAGGCAGATTCGCCGCTCCTCTGGGCATCAAGATCGGTGTGGAGCCCGCGCAGGCGATGGCGAAGAGGGCAAGAGCAAGGGGGATCGAGGTCATCTATGCGCTGGCAGAAGCGCTTCCTTTTCGGGATGAGTCCTTCGATTTCGTCTTGATGGTGACCACCGTATGCTTTCTTGATGATCCCCTCCTTGCCTGTCAGGAGGCGAAGAGGACTCTTGTGCCCGGCGGCAGTCTCATAATAGGGATGATCGACCGGGATAGCCCGGCGGGAAGGGATTATGATAGAAAGAAAACCACCAGCAAATTCTACAAATTCGCCCGATTTCGTTCTGCCGATGAGGTCATGAGCTGGCTGAAGGATCTCGATTTCTATGATATTCTAACCCGTCAGACCATATTTAAAAATTCAAAGACGGGTGCAGTTGACGCAGAGCCGTTTACAGAGGGGCATGGCAGAGGGGCCTTCCTGGCCCTCTCCGCCCGGAAGAGGGACAGGCCTCAGAAGTGACAGAATGAGATGGCCTAATTCTTCCATTGCTATTGTGCCCATTGCTAATGCGTCCACTCGATTATCTTCACCTCAGGACCGATCTTTTTAGCGATGCACTCCTTGATCTCCTCGAAGTGAGGGCAGGGAAAGCCGATCGGATTGCCCTTGCTGATGCAGGAGGCAATGACTATCGCCTCTGCTCCCCGATCAACCATCATCTTCGCCCTGGGAACTGCTCTCTTTCCCGGACATCCGCCGCAGGAAAGAAAGCCGACGATCTCAACCGGCCCCGTATCCGCAAAAGCCATCTTCCCCTCTGATGCTACCACAAAGTCCATCGTCCCCGGACACATATCCTCAGTCTGCTGACATCTTATGACGCCCACCTTAATCATTTCATTCACCTCATTCGCGCAATTAATAGGCTCTGCATTTTGCTACCGAAACCTCCTGTGCAGCAGGCTGATTGCTGGAAGCAGAAACAGAATCATAAAAACGAGAAGGGCTGCAAAGTCCTGCCACAAAAGAGAATCCCCATGCTCAAAGAAAGAAATCCTCAGTCCCTGCACAGTGTATGTCAGAGGCAGGAGCCTTGCCAAGAGCTGCAGCCCATCGGGCAGAGCGGAGATCGGATACACCACCCCGCAGAGGAAGACCATGAGGAATCTGGGAAGATTGAGCAACGTCTGAGCCTCAAATACCTCCTTGACAGAGACGCTGAAGAGAGCCCCCATGGAGGAGAAGACCATCAGAGATGGGACTGCTATTATGGTCAGTCCCAGGATGTCAGGATGAAGATCCATATAGAGAATAGATGCCGCTGCCACGATCGCCGTGGTAAAGAGGCCGAAGAGAAAGCCGCCCAACACCTTTCCTAATAGGACTGAGGTTATGCCTATCGGTGCTAAAAGCAGCCTCTCCAGGGTGCCCAGACGCAGCTCGAAGTTGATGACCACGGCCTCAGCGGCCGTAGTGCTGAATACGATGGTCATGGCCAACAGGCCTGGCACCAGCTCGGCAAAGTCCCCTGGGCTGCGCAGATAGAAGGCCAGGGTCCAAGCTAGTGGAAAGACCATTCCCCAGCTCAGCGCTGGCGGCTTGAGGTAATAGGTTCTCATATCCTTGATGGCGATATGATAGATTCCTCGCAACTCATCCTGCCAGGCCACCGCCCTCACCCCCTCCCCTTGCCAGGGCTCTTCTCTGCCGCCATAACCTGAGGAGAAAGGCCAGCGACTTTGATGAAGGCGTCCTCCAGGCTGGGCCGGATGGTAGATGCAGCCTCAATGCCGATGCCGATGTCTCTTGAGAACTGGAATATGGTATCGAATATCTGGGCCGGATCGCCCCCGTAAATCCGGATCCTGCGGGGGTCCAAAAAGGCGGCCTTTGCCTTCCCCAGTCTGCTTTCCAACTCTTTTGCCAGGGGCAAGATATCTCCCCGGAAGGTGAACTCGACCAGCGACTCCGTCTGCACCAGGCGCTTGAGCCCGGCAGGGGTATCGATCCTCACGATCCTGCCCCGAACCAGTATGGCTATGCGATCGCATAGGAGGTCTGCCTCCTCCAGATAGTGCGTGGTGAGAAAGATGGTCAGGCCCTTATCACTCAATCCGGAGATGAGAGCACGCAAGGACCTGGCTGCGGCCGCATCCAGGCCGGTGGTAGGCTCATCCAAGAAGAGTAGACGGGGCTGGTGTATCAGGGCGGCAGCAATGGTAAGAGCCCTCTTCATTCCCCGAGAGAAGGCAGAAAACCGATCGTTTCTTCTCTCATAAAGGCCGAAGTCTCGAAGTAGCTGCTCTGCCCTCGGCTTTTGCTCCTCATGCGGCACACCGTAGAGCTGGGCCATGAAGAGGAGATTATCAAGAGCTGACAGCTCATCGTAGAGGTTTGATACATCCGGCACCACGCCCATGTATCTCTTGGCCTGGTTGATTCCAGCTGGAAGATGGTAGCCCAGAAGGCTGGCACTGCCCTCATCGGGCTGGGCGAGGCCGACCAGCATGCGAATGGTGGTGGTCTTTCCCGAGCCGTTGGGGCCCAGAAAGCCGTAGATCTCTCCCTCAGTTACCTGGAAGCTGATATGATCTACTGCCAGCAGCTCTCCATAGCGCTTAACAAGTCCATCCACCAGTATGGCCGGCTCTTCTCTCGACATTCAGGATCAACCCTTTTGCTCTTGCCAAGCTTTTAGCTCAGGACTCTTCTCTTGAACTCCTCAAAGCCGATGGAGTTTATGAACTCCCTCATCCTCATGCCCGGCTTCGCCCCCTCCTTGTAGACCTGCAGTATTCGCTCTATGAGAGGAATGATCCTTTCTCTAGGCACCATATCGCAAAGGACCCAGCCCTCATGAGGTGGCCAGCTTCCTCTCCCGCCCACGAGCATGATGTACCCCTTCTCTGCCGAGTACTTGGCCGCCTCGGGGCAAACGGCCACACACCGACCACACCGGACGCACTTGTCGTAATCGATGATTGCCTTTTCCTCGACTATCTTCGTTGCTCCCACCTTGCAGACCTCAACGCATTTGCCGCAGCCGGTGCATTTCTCCAGGTCGATCTGGGGCAGGACTCTGCCCATCAGGCCGATCTCATTGAATTGCGGCCTGGTGCAGGGGAATGCACAGCCCCCGATGGCTACCTTCAGTGGCCCCGGTGTCTTCTCGCCGGTGAAGCGGTCGCCGATCTCCCTTGCCAGGCCGATGGTCTCTGCCACTGCTTTATAGCAGTAATCGGTGCCAAGACATGAGACCACATTGCGAAAGACCATGCCTGCCGATCCGGGATTCAAGCCCACCTCTTTAAGCTCAGCCAGGGCGGGTTCCAGATTCTCCTCCTGGATTCCCAGGATCAGAACCTCCTGGCGCACAGTGAAATGGACGCGCGAGCCGTACTTGGAAGCAACCTCGCCAATCCTCTGCACCTGCTGAGCAGTGAGCAATCCACCCGTTACCTGCAGCTTTATCTCGAACTTTCCGTCCCTTCTCTGAAAGACCGCCGGCATGTTTTTGTATATTACCGGCTTTGGAATTCCTCGCCCTTGGACCATCTTGATCTCCTCCTTTGTAAAAATGCGCTCACCTCTCACAGCGGTGGACGCTTTTATAGGTTAATAAATGCGTTAATAAATATAGCTGCTGGCCAAAACCAGAACCCTTAGAGCCTGAACCCAGGAATAGAATTAAGTATATATTCGCATCAGCTACAAACATGCTATATGGGTCGCTGGTAAGCTCATAAACAGGATGATCTGATAGATGCTCCTTCAGAGGTCTAACGAGATCGATATTGTGAAGACCGACCAGGAAGGGGCGCCCTTGAGGAGATCGACAATGGAGTGCCCAGACCGGGAGAGACAGGATCTGGTGAGACCAGCGCTGAAAAGACTGGTCCCGAAAAGACCGGTACTGGAAGGGTTTATTCTGGAAAGATCGGCCCTGGAGAGAATGGCCCTGGACAGGAGCCTGGACCACCGCATTCGTTACAGAGCAGTGAGAGCTTTGGGGCAGTTGAAGGATCCTCTATCAGAGGAAGTGCTGATCAAGGCTCTCGATGACGATTATCCCATCGTAAGGCATATGGCAGTCTCCGCTCTGGTCGGGATGAGGACGGACAGAGCTGCATACGAGCTGGGAAGACTGCTGAGCAGCAATAGCAATTACGTTAAAAGCATGGCCTCACGGGCGCTGATAAAGATAGCTGGCGTTCCTGATAGCCGCCTGGAGAACCTGGAGCTGCTATTCAAGCTGCTCAGCTCGGGAGACGAACGGGTGGAGAAGGCGATCCTGCAGATAGGAGATGAAGCCATCCCCTTTTTACTATCCAGGCTCGATCTTGGCTCCACTATCGTGCGCCAGCATGCAGCCCTCGTTTTGGCATTACGCATCAGAAGAGCAATCGATCATCTTCCACCTGGATGGGATCCATTTCCCTGGCTGGCCAGCCACGATATAGCCCCGCAGTCGATATCCGACCTCTACCGCTTCGACATCATCCGCGAGGGAGCTCTCGCCTATCAGGTGGTGAACACGGGATTCGATGGCATCTCCAGTGCCCTATGCCAGGGCAGTGAGATTCATTTTGCCCGGAGAAGGAGTGCAGAAATAGATAGGGAAATAGAATATCATGGTTATAATCTTACAGAATTTTTCGATAAAGCGGGTATAATCGATATCAACCTGAATGATATTATCCGCCAATATAAAGCCGGCCAGCCGCATAGAATGGGAAGAACCCTCATCGCCCCAATAAATAGAGGATTTTTAGCCCTGAAGATGTGCGTCAATCCAGGAGACGAGAGCCGACTCCTACATGAGATCTGCATGCAAGAGTATCTGAAGAAGCTGCCCGGTCTGCAGGGATTGTCTGTGGAGAGCACACTCCCCTGTCCCCTGAAGGGAATCTATAGAATTAGAGAGATCCCCCGCCACCTGAGAGAAGGGATATGCGCAGCCGAGCCCCATGCCATCGGCTATATTGCAGGCCGGGAGTACTTTGCCTATGTCAATGAGCCGCAGCACTCCATTCAGGTGATGCGCCGGAGCCTCTTGGTCTGTGCGCGGGATCTGGCTCGATTGACCGGCATGGGCTTGATTCATGCCTCATTGATGCCGCTCTATCATAGGAGAGGAGATGGCTCAGAGGAGGACGACGGTTATTGCTGGCAGAGAAAGGTCGCCGGCAGGCTGGAGAAGTGGCTTGAATCATGCCGTTATCCTAACCTCCGTCTATCCGGACTAGCCGATTATGAGCATCTAGAGGTTCATCAGGATATCCAGCCCCAGAGGCTGCAATCGCACATAGGAAGGCACCTCTTCTCCTTGAGCCTGCTACTGGCCAGCTACCTCAAAAACAGCGGCCAGCTGGAGGAGAATACATTGAAAAGCATCCTTGAAGAGTGCTTTATCCAGTATTATAGCACACTGGCAAGAGATCCGCCCGGTCTGGATGAAGCTGTTGATTGGGATCTTCTGGCCGGTCAGATGGTCGAGGAGATGGGATCGAACAAATACAGCGATGGAGATTCAGGCGGCCAGCATCTTGGCATGCCAAGAGGCCCGTTCCCCATACCGGCGCTGATAAGAGCCATTCATATCTTCTCTGCTTTTCTGGTGATCGAGATGCAGGCGAAAGAAACCTGCGAACCGGATTGATCAGAAAGGATCATGAAAAGCTCTTCACTCTCAGCTAGAATAAGACCGATCTGCTTCTGCATAATACCCAGCCTTGAAATCCCATTTCCGATGGCGAACAGAGCAATAAGTACCAGGCCAACTCAAATCAAGGATGCGGAGGAGGAGCTGGCTTGCAAGTTGCTCTTCTCCGCCATTGTCATCACAAATCCATGGATATCGACTCATGAAGAAATGAATTGCTCGGGGCGAGAATATATCTAAAAAAAGGCTTCAAAGCGCCAAAAAAGCAAAATACGGCCCTTCTAGCTTCTATTGCAGAAGGCAGTTCTTTGCGCTTTATTCTTTAGGGCTCTGATCTGAATCTCGGCGTACAACCAGAAATCCGTTGAAAGGTCTTGCAGATCATACCTCCCAGGCTGCGACCACCTTTTCCACATTTACATAATCCCTTCTATCATTATTCTCCAGAACAATGACTCCATCAGCGCTGCCCACCAGTTTGCCCCGCATCCTCTCCTTCTCATCTCCCCCGAAATAGACCTCAATGCTCTTGCCAAATAAATGTTCAGACATAAACTTATCCAGCATACAAAACACCTCATATTCAATATATGACCGCACTATTGAAATAGTTTGTGGTTCCATTAGCAAAAAATCACTAATTTAAGAAAATTTAACGAAACTATAATTTACTTGATTAAGCAAATTTGACTGCAATCAAATATACATTACAATGGGTCCGACCAAATACTATTTAAGCCTGTATTGAATTCAATGATACTTGAAAAAAGACAAAAAAATTTAATCAAAAAAGGTCAAGCAGTGAAGATATCAAGAGGGTGGCCGATGAGAACAATCGCTTTATTGATCATAATTGCTGTTATGCTTGTACCAGCATTGGCAGCGGAGGAGGAGAAGATCGCCATCACCGACGAAGAGGGCAGAAATGTGACTGTGCCCTTCAATCCAAGCAGCATCATATGCCTATCCCCAGGAGCGGCAGAGGTGATCTATGCTCTGGGAGAATCAGATCGGATAATTGCCGTTACCGACGACTGCGATATGCCCCCTGCACTGCTGGAAAAAGAGAGCATCGGGAAGTCCAGTCGAAATGCAGACCTGGAGAGGATAATCGAGCTGAACCCCGATCTGGTGATTGCCAAGACAGGAGGCCTCTTCCCTGAGGAGGACGAGCAAAAGCTGACAGACTATGGAATTCCTGTGCTCAGATACCGCCTTTTGCACATCAACGCCTTGATTCCGATGATCGAGGACCTGGGCAGGATCCTAGGAGAGGAGGAGGATGCCCGAGATATGGCCAATGACATCTCCGGATACTATGATTCCATCCTGGATCGAACGGGGACGATGCCCGATGAAGATCGGCCTTCGGTCTATTTCATGTCCATGGGCCACTTTGATTGGACGGGCAACCGGGATTCGACGGGACATGTCAGGATAGCAGAGGCAGGGGGCAAAAATATAGCAGCTGACCTGCAAACTAAAGTGCCTCATGTCGATATGGAATGGGTTATCGAGGAAGATCCAGAGGTGATAATCTACTCCATGACCTCTGAGCAGTACGATGGCACAACACCAACCATCGAAGAGATGGAGGCCAAGCGAATGGAGATCATCTCCCTGCCTGGGTTTGAGAGCATCGATGCAGTCAAGACGGGACGGGTCTATATCACTGACATTAAGATGTCCAGCGGCCTGTCCGAGATGGCTGCTATGCTCTATTATGCCAAGTGGCTGCATCCCGATCTATTCCAGGATATCGATCCGAGAGCTGTTCATGGAGAGCTGCTGCAGAAGTACTTAAACATGGATATCGAGGACATATACCAGGTCTATCCCGATGCCCCAGTTAAATCAGAAGGGTGATCTATACCAAGACTCCTCCCTCCAATTTCAGAACAGATACAGAAATAATGGCGCTCCCATGAAGGCGGTCATCGTATCCACCGGAAAATTGGCCGGAGCCATGATGGTCCTGACCGCCCGGTCCTCTCCCAATAGCAGCAGGGCCATGAAAAGCCCTGATGCCGGGAGCAGGGTCCTGTAATCCCCGATAAGAGCGGCCAGCATCATTCCTGATATCCTCACCGGCATAGCATGGATTTTAAATGCTGATCCTCCTCAAGACCACCATCCCTCCCGCCAGAAACGCTGCAAAGAAGACCAGAAGTATTAACAAAGAGGTCCAGGGCAGGGGCTGGTCTAGGGCTGCGGCTCGCAGAAACAGGCTGGAGTGAGTGAGCGGCAGAGCATAGAGAGCATACTTCAGCCCGGATGGGACCTGGGATAGAGAGAAGAAGGTTCCGCCCAGAAAGGTCATGGGCATCAAGATCAAGCTTGCGAAGGTAGCCATGTCCTCATGAGACCTCGCCAGCAGAGCCGCCAGAACTCCCAGAAAGGCGAATGTAAGGCAGGTCAGAAGAAGACCAACCAGAAAAGGCGAACCGATATGAATGGTAGGTGCGATGAGAAAGGCTACAGCGATAAATACGAAGGAACTCATTAAGCCCCTCACCACCCCGATCATCGCCTTTCCCATGAGCATGGAGGGCAGTCCGATTGGGGCCATGAGACATTCATCAAAGCTCTTGTAGTAGAGACGATCGACGTTGAGCCTCGTGCTTGCGCCGTTGAAGCTGGTGGTCATGGCGGTGAGAGCGATGATTCCCGGTATCACGAACTCGAGATAGCTTGTTCCATTGAGATTTATGCTTCGCCCCAGTCCCCAGCCAAATGCCACCAGATAAAGCAGTGGGCTCATCAAAGTGGTGATGAGGTATCTGGACCAGTGGCGCTTCAGGGTCACAAGGTCCGCCCAAAGTATGTTATAAGCATCCATATTAACTCTCCATGACCTTCTGACCGGTCAGTTCAACAAAGACATCCTCCAGGTTCGACTCTCGCATGGCCAGCTTATTGGTTCCTGGCAGTCCCTGAACGAACTGGGCAGCGAGCGACCTATCGGGAAAATATCTATACTGCGTGCCGTTTCCATTAGTCTGCATCTCGACTGCTACCATTCCCAGCTTCTGGCGGAGACCCAAAGGAGACCCAATGGCAATCATCTTTCCTTTATGAAGGATGCCCACTCTTTCGCATAAGGCCTCAGCCTCCTCGATATAGTGGGTGGTTAAGAAGACCGTTGTACCATCTGAGTTCATTTTTCGAATGAGATCCCAGACCTTTCGACGGGTTTGTGCATCCAATCCCACCGTCGGCTCATCCAGAACTAGCAGCTTCGGCCTGTGGATAAGAGCCCTGGCGATCATGGCTCTCCTCTTCATGCCGCCTGAGACATCATCTATGAGATAGTCTGCGTGCTCGGACAGCTCCACATAATCGAGCAGTTCAGATATCCTTTTCGTTCTCTGTGCTTTGGGCAGATGATGAAGCCTTGCATGAAGCTCCAAGTTCTCAGCGATTGTCAGGTCTTTGTTCAGGCTCAGGTGCTGCTGAACTATGCCGAACTCCAGCTTTACCTTGGATAGGTCCCTGACCACATCAGAGCCGTTGATGAGCGCTCTCCCGGAGGTGGGCTTTGTAAGCGTGGTGAGAATTCGGATTGTAGTAGTCTTTCCGGCACCATTCGGCCCCAGAAATCCGAAGAGCTCTCCGGGATCAACCTGAAGGCTTTGGATATCAACTACCCTTTTTCCGGAGTACTCTTTAATTAGATTCGATATTTCTATCATCCCAATCACAACGCCCAAAAGATCAAGTGTTGGCCTCGAGGAGCAGCTTCTGCTCTCCATCCACAATGCTGTAGAGCGCCTCGGAGCTCAAGCCCGATATCGGATAATATTTTCCGCCGGTCATCTCTGCGATCTCCCGGCAGTAGCCGAGCCTCATCTCCATGAATGACGAATCCACCACCTCGGTATCTATGACAATGGTGTGGACTCCGAGCTGCTTTGTCCTTTCCGAGATTTCCATCAGCTCGTCTTTGATCTTTCCGCCCATTCCCACATTGGCCCTGCCATCGGATACGAGGACCATCATGAGCTTTGTCTCTGCATCTTTCCTCATCTCGCCCTGCAACAGCTGCAATCCGCGGGACAGACCTGCAGAAAGCGGCGTCTTGCCGCCCGTGGGTAGCTCCTTTAGCCTGCTTAAGGCCAGATCCACGCTGGAAGAGGGAGGAAGTATCAGCTCTGCCTCCGTTCCCCTAAAGGCCACCATCCCAATCTTGTCCCTTTTCTGGTAGGATTCCATGAGCAAGGAGAGGACTGCTCCCTTGGCGCTCTCCATCCTCTGCATGGCACCCATTGAGCCACTGCCATCTACCACAAAGAGCAGCATGGCCGACGTCTTTCGCGCCCGCTCCTTCTCTCGAATGTCCTCGCTCTTCACTTTAATGGCATTGGGTCCTGATCTGGCCTTTTGATATGGAGCTGCAGCACGAATGGTGGCATCGATGGCGATATCCTTTCCCTCTTTAGGCATCCTCTGTCTCAGGTACCTTCCGGAGTTTTGCAGTGCAAGGGTGTTTATCCTCCTGCCACTGGTTTTTCTGCGAAAAATCTTGTCCCTCTTTCGAGGCATATTGATCTGCCGCACATCTATTGGCGCTCCGATCTCGAAGATCTGCTCTTGCGGTATTGCTGCCTGAGCCTGATCAGAGTCCTCCTGTTGATCGGAACTCTCGGGCTGTTGCTCCTGTTTTTTCTGCTGGGGAGGCTGCTTTGGTTGCTGCTCTTGCGGCTGTTGCTTTTGCTTTTGTTGCTGCTGGTCTTGCTGCTGCTTTTCCATGGACTTTTCCAGCTTATCTTTGTTAAGGGTCGGCGGCTCAAAGGGCCTGCTCCTCATCCTGTGAGCCAGCGCCAGCTCCATGGCCTTCTTCACATCCTCCTGGTTCGCCTCCGTCCTTCCTTCAAAAGCAGCTATGGTCTTGGCCGTTCTGGAGATCACTATCTCTGCCCTGTGGGTCTTGACCCCCAGGTCGATGCAGGTAGAGGCTATGATTCTCAGAAGATCATCGCTCATAGTCACCCTGCCAAGGATCTCCCTGGCAGCAGAGATCTTCCCCTTAAGACCATCCTGAAGAGCCTGCTGCTCTTTTGAGAAGCCCTCAGGGTCGGCATCAAACCGTTCCGCCGTCTTGGCAATCAGCATTCTCTGATCTACATCCTCGATGCCGACAACATTTACCTGCAGCCCGAATCTGTCCAGCAGCTGCGGTCTCAGCTCTCCCTCCTCGGGATTCATGGTGCCCACAAGGATAAACTTAGACGGATGGGCAACGGACACGCCCTCGCGTTCCACGATGTTCACCCCCATGGCAGCGGAGTCCAGCAGCACGTCTGCCACGTGATCATCCAGGAGATTCACCTCGTCGATGTACAGTATACCCCTGTTGGCAGCAGCCAGAATTCCCGGCTCCAGGGCCCGGATTCCCTCTTTGATTGCCCTTTCTACATTCAACGATCCCACAACCCGATCCTCTGTTGCACCCAGGGGAAGGTCGATCACCGGGGTCTTGCGTGAAGCTTCTTTAATCTGGCCTCTCTGACTCCTGTCAAAGCAAAGGTCGCACATCTCCTCCACATTTCTGGGATTGCAGTTGAAAGGGCAGTCCTCTACCACAACAATATCCTCAAGGAGGTCAGCCAGGGCTCGCACAGCGGTTGATTTAGCGGTTCCTTTATCTCCTCTTATCAGCACGCCGCCTATGCGCGGATTGATCGCATTCAGGATTAATGCAAACTTCATGTCCTCCTGACCCACAATGGATGTAAAAGGAATGGTCCTTCTTTTAATATGATGCATTTCTTCACCTTATGCTACGCCTTCGTTAAGTGATCGCAAAGGAACGATGTACGGCCTGTCGAGGTTATTCATCACCACGGCCTCGACTCCGTACACATCCCGGATATTCTTGGCATTTAAAAGATCAATAGGTTCTCCTGCTGCGTAGATCTTTCCGCCTTTCAGGATCGCCAGCTTGTCCACGAACATGGAGGCCAGATTCAGATCATGAAGTGCCATGACCGCAGAGATCTTCTTCTCTTTGACCAGGGACGATATCGTCTCCATGACCTCGAGCTGGTGTTTCATGTCCAGACTTGAGGTGGGCTCATCCAGTAGCAGCACCTCCGGCTCCTGGGCCAGAGCCCTGGCAATCAGAACCTTCTGCTTCTGACCCCCGGATAGCTGGGAGAAGTCCCTCATGGCCAAATATTCCAAATGCAAAAGCCCCAGGATATCTGCTACCTTATCGAGATCGGAGTCTGATACGCGCCAGCTTATATGCGGCCTCCTGCCCATGAGAACTGTATCAAAAACGGTAGTGGCCAGAGGAGTCGAGCTGGACTGAGGAACATACCCCAGGCGTTTGGCAAGCTCAGTTCTGCTTACAGTATCGATATCTCTGCCATCGATTAATATGCTTCCTTTGGGCTTGAGTATTTTATCCATGCATTTGATCAGAGTGGTCTTGCCCGAGCCGTTTGGGCCGACCAGCCCCAGCACTTCCGAATCCTCGACCACCAGATTGAGGTTGTCCAGGATCATGGAGCCATTGTAGCCGAATGTCAGGCTCTTTATAGTGATATTTACCAAAACACCTTCCTCCTTTTCATGAAGAGATAAACGAAGAACGGGACACCCAAAAACGATGTCATTATGCCCACAGGAAGTATTACCGGCGCGAGGATCGTCCTGGCAAGGGTGTCAGCACCGAGGAGAAGCAGAGCGCCCACCAGGGCCGAGCCCGGCAGAAGAAACCGGTGATCTCCCCCTATGATCATCCTGGTGATATGAGGAGCCACCAATCCCACAAAGCCGATGGTTCCAGTAAAGCAGATTATGCTGGCAGTTATGAGCGAGACCAGCACCATGCTGATAACGCGTGTCCTCTCGACGTTCACTCCCAGGCTCTTGGCAGTCTCGTCACCTGCCCCCATGGCATTGATGTCCCATGACTTGATGATCAGATAAGGTAGACAGACTGCCAGAATTGCTGAAATTATTCCGGCCTTTTCCCAGGAGGATTTGCCCAGGGAGCCCATCATCCAAAAAACGACCTCCTGCACCTGTTCTGCATGTCCAACATACTGCAGAAACGATGTCATGGCACTGAACAGGTACATGATGGCGATTCCTGCCAGGATCAGAGTTTCTGGAGTTATGCCTTTGTACTTGGCAAGGCCGTAGACGGTGAAGGATGCGATCAATGTGAAGATGAACGCATTGCCGATTACCAGGTACTCTCCTCCCACAAATCCGGCACCGAGCACTATGGCCAGGGCTGCACCGAAGCCGGCTGCTGAAGATACGCCCAGGGTGAATTCGCTGGCCAGTGGATTCTTCAAGATGCCCTGCATGGCTGCGCCTGCGATCGCCAATCCCATGCCTGACAGTATGCCCATGAGGATCCGATCGAGGCGGAGGCCCCAGACGATGGTGTTTGCATATGACGTTGATTCAAAGTAGTCGGGAAGAAACCTGGCCATGATGGCAACATAGACCTCCTTAATGCTGAGACTTGCAGAACCGAGGGTGACGGCCATGCTCGCCAGCAATGCGGTCCCCAGCAGCAGTATCAGGAAGAAGAGCGCCCTCTTGCCCATATAGCTCTGGTATTCGCCCATCACCTCAGTCTTTGATAGAGACATAGGCCTCCAGAACGATGCCCAAGCAGATCAAAACCCAGAATTTGTTATCTATCATGCCATTCTTCCATAGTAAACAAAATTGGATTTAATACAAATTAGATTGTATTTAAGCGTTTCGGGAAATTTCGAAAACCTAACCGACTCGAAACCACAACTGCTTCTGTACATGATAATCAGGTTGATAGTAATCGTTGACAGCAGGGTTTACGCCGAATTATTAATGATTTGGGCGCATCGCTGCTGGTTACGCTGAACGGGATGCGGCTGCTGAAGAACGGCCACTGGCGGCAGATCCAAATATCTGTGCATGCATAAACTCCTTCGATGTCCTGATCGCCGGAATCGCCGAGGCGAACGAGGCTGAGGCACAGATCGCAATAAAGAGCAGAGGGTAAAATGGCGGAATACGGTGAATGGAACCGAAAGGGCGCGAGCCTCAGCGATGTGACGGCAAAGAAGGAGTATGGCGTGGACCGGGAGTTCATAATCAAGGGAATCAACGCAGGAAAGCTTGAGTTCCGCGAGGGAAGCATCTATGGAAATCCTTACATCAAGGTCTTGAGACGCCAGCTCGAGGAGTACATCGCCGAAGAGCTAGGGAAAGAGTACCTGAACAAGGCCAAGAACAGGACCGAACTCCGAAAGATCAAGAAGGAGATCGCTGAGGTCGAGTGTAGGTTGGCCTCGCTTAAGCTGGAAAAGACCGCGCTTGAGAGATTGCTGGAAAAATAAGGAGAGATGAAGAGGGCCCTTCGCCAGTGGTGCCTCGATAAGGAGATTGTGCGCCCGGGCCTACCGGGCCGCCTACGAGCGTGAGTGCACGGTCATCGCGGAGAGAGTGCCCAGGATGGCCTCTGGAATCAGAGAGCCGGCAGGCCTGTGGCGGATTCATAACTTTCTGACCGAGAAGCGAAATGAGACTGACGAGAAGTATGACTGCAGCTACTCACTACTGCTCTGGGTCTTTAGCAGGCTGATGGTGGAGGGAGGGATCAGCGAGGATGATCTGAGGTGCCTCATGAAGGCCCTCTTGACGGCGCATTCCACCCTCAAGTTCGATTCAGGAACACAATGTGCCAGGCAAGGCCCGCCGCAAAGCCAGCGATCCCGGCAGGTCCGGCATTCCTGAGGGTCCTGCACAGATCTTCGTGCCCAAACCATTCGCCCTATCAGCCTCTTTGCGAAATCCGGCTCCTCAATATTACCCAGCCGAAGCTCCGGACGGAGCATGGAAGGACAGGCAAAGGACTCGCCGCCGGGCATTACAACAACAGACCGACAGGCATCAAAGTAGCAATGATGAAGCCTCTCTCTTCCTTCTTCTACAGTATTGCGCATTCTCTCCAGTTCCCTGAATCGCACCAGGCTTCCGCCCATTTGGGCCAGGCCTTCTGCACGCTCTATGGCTGCCTCAATGCCTCTGGAAGCGACGACTGCATCTGGCTGCATTGAGTTATCGCCCCGGCCCGCTTGCCTTAGGAAGTCGATTGCGATTCCCTCAATGTTGCCAAGGTAGCTGCACAGCTCCACGAGCCCCGCAAGCGCCCCAGCATTGGCCCTGGTGAGAACACAGGTCGCGCCGACCCGAATTCCTGCCTCTCTAAGGGCCATAATTCCATTCAGTGCAGATTTGGCGGAGCCGCCACGTCCGCTGGAAAAGGGTCGGATACGATCGTTCACTGATGGAGGGCCATCCAGGCTCACGCCTATTCCGATTTTAAGATCATTCAGCCTTCCGGCAACATCGGAAGTGATGAGGGTGGCGTTGGTCTGAACCTGGCAGGGAACGTGCAGGCCCAGCTCGCTGAGATAATCTACCGCCCACTCTATGAGGTTGAGATTAAGTAGGGGCTCGCCGCCTGTGAACTGGATCTTAAAGCCATCGAAGCATTCCGCCATCACGTCGATGGCCCGCCTGGCAGTGATCCAGTTCATCGAGGCGCTCGACTCGCCGCCGCGGGCATAGCAGTAGCGGCAGCGGAGGTTGCAGTCACTTGTTACGGATAAAGCCAGAAGGCCGGGGCTTTCCTCGGGCATTTTACCAGTTTTAATTCTTAGCTTCCCGAACTTGCATCGGTTTGTGGTTGATCGTCCTCGATCCACCCCTCGATATCCAGATAGACGTCCCGAAGCTCCTCCTTCATCTCCTCAGTTGCCTGCCACATCCCCCTCTCCACTGCCTCGAGCAGCCTCTCGGCGATGTTCTGCAGAGCATGGGGGTTCACTTTTTTCAGCCACTCCTGCATATCCCTGTCCAGAGCGTACTTGTTCGCCAGCTCCTCGTACATCCAGTCCTCCAGAACCTCGGCAGTGGCATCCCAGCCGAAGGCGATGTCCACCATCCTGGATATGTCGCCAGCGCCCTTGTAACCGTGACGCTTCATGCTCTCGATCCATTTGGGATTGAGGATGCGGGCCCGGAAGATATGCTTGGTCTCCTCAACAGTGCTCCTGGTCTTCACCCTGTCAGGATCTGAGCTGTCGCCGCAGTACGAACGGGGAAGCTCGCCTTTCAATGCCTTGACCGCTGCGATCATCCCGCCATGATAGGAGTAGAAATCATCGCCGTCCAGCATGTCGTACTCCCGGGTGTCCTCGTTCTTGACAGTCAGGTCGAGACGGCTGAGGCGCCTTCGGAACTCATCGGGAACGGTCGCTCCGAAGTTTTTGCGACCGTAAGCATAACCGCCCCATTTTACGTAGATCTCGGCCAGGTCTTTCTCATCCTTCCAGTTCTTGGAGTCGATGGCATCTGAGACGCCTGCACCGTAGGCTCCGGGGCGGCAGCCGAATATGCGGTAGCAGGCTAGGGTCTTGGCCTGCTCCAAGTCGATTCCAGCGGCCGTCTTCTCAGAAATGTCTGCAGATACATGCTTTGCCAGGAAGTTCTGCTCCGGCGGCTCCTTCTGCTCTGCCACCAGCTCTACTGCTCTATCAACAAGATGCACGATATTTGGAAATGCATCCCTGAAAAAACCGCTGATGCGCAGCATAACGTCTATCCGAGGACGCTGCAGCTCCTCTATGGGAATGAGCTCTATCCCTGTTACTCTGCCGCTCCTCTCCTCCCAGACCGGCCGAACCCCCATGAGGCAGAGGACCTCGGCAATGTCGTCTCCCTTGGTTCGCATGGTGGGACTGCCCCAGATGACCATTCCCAGGGATTCCGGATAGCAGCCCTCGTCCTCCAGATAGCGCTCAAGCAGGGCGTCTGCCTGGGCGACGCCCACCTTCCAGGCCGCCTGAGATGGTATGGCCTGGGGATCGACGGAGTAGAAATTTCTTCCCGTGGGCAGAATGTCTGCCATTCCCCGGGTGGGAGCCCCGGAAGGTCCGGGCGAGACGAATCCTCCATCTGAGGCGCAAAGGA
>NZ_DAKC01000088.1:66085-85180 GCF_002496465.1 Methanosaeta sp. UBA356
ATGTAATCCAGCACCTTTTCAATCTTGGGATTTCTCTTTCCCAGGATCTCTTCCACCAGTTCTGGAATCGTCCCAACGGCAAACCCCTGCTCATGGAGACCGGACACCAGCCGCAGGGCGAGAGAGTTCAGATCATCAATCACCTGCCCGCAGGTCTTCGATCCGAAGAGGATCTTCCCCCTATTGTCCAGAAGATAATCATAATCATAGCCCATGGCCTCTGCCAGAGACTGCCGGAGAGAGGGTACCTGACCGTTGGCAAGCCTGGTGAGCGCAACCAGGAACTCGTCCAGGCACGGGCCCTCGGGCGGCTCGCCAAGGATATGGAGGCCGTCCCTGATCTGAGTGTCCGCCATCTCGTGCAGATATTCGTGCAGCTTCTCCAGGAATTTGTCGAAATCCGAGAACGCTTCTTCCTCTTCAACCTCCAGGTCGTGGTCCAGCTTTGCCTCGCAGACCTTCTCCCAGATCATCTTCTTCTGTGTGGGCAGTTTGGATGGGTCCTCGGAGGCGGCCTGATAATAATCGGCGAGCATCACCTCCAGCTCCGCCATCTCATCATAAGCATCGGCATTATGCATGACAGGAACCAGATGGTCGATGATGCAGCAGTAGCTCCTCCTCTTGGCTTGAGTCCCCTCGCCAGGATTGTTGATGATGTAGGGATAGATGTTGGGCAGATCGGATATGGCGATATCCGGGAAACATGAATCCGAAAGCCCAACCGACTTTCCCGGAAGCCATTCCAAGGACCCATGCTTTCCGATGTGCATCACGAGATCGGCCCGGAAGACGTCTCGAATCCAGCGATAGTAGGCATAATAGTGGTGAGGAATGGGATGATCGGGGCTGTGGTAGATGGCGGCCGGGTCCTCCAGAAAGCCGCGCGGGGGCTGAAGGCCGATGAAGATATTGCCGTTGATGACTCCTGGAATTATCAGGTTTTTCTTATGAACAAAAAGCTTTCCCGGCGCCTCTCCCCAGGCGGAGGTCATCTTCTCCTGTACGGCCACGGGAAGCTGCTCGAACCAGTCTTTGTAATCACCCTCAGTAACGGAGTCTATTGCCCTCTTAGCCAGCTCTTCCGGGCTTCTCCAGCGCCGGTCGAGGGTAAGCCTGCTCTTCACATCCTCGATCAGGGCCTGGCCATTCTCGGGCATTCTCTCGATCGTATATCCCGCATCATCCATGGCCTTCATGATGTTCAAGACCGATACGGGCGAGTCCAGGCCGAATGCGGTGCCTATGCGGTCGTCTCGGGGAGGGTAGTTGTGGAAGATGATTGCCACCTTCTTTTGGGAATTGGGAATATGCCGGAGCTTTGCCCAGTTAAGGCTCAGGCGTACGATCTTGTTCGTGCGCTCGGGAAGCGGCTCGAACCGGATGACCCTCGCCCCGGTCAGAGGATCTATGTCCGTTCTCTCCCTGGCCGCTACAGGGACGGTGATCAGCATTCCGTCGAACTCAGGCATGGCGATTCCCATGGAGATGTCCATGGGGCTGCAGCCCTGCAATGACTCATTCCACTCAGCAAGAGTGTTGTAGGTCACAATGGCCTTAAGCACAGGCACATTCAGCCTTTTTATGAACCACTCCTCAGATCTGGCGACCTCCTGCCCCTCGCCGGTGTCCGATCCTTCCCAGGGTTTGATGGAGAGCGAGAACATGAGGGTGCTGATCAAGACGTCTATTATAGGCCGGCCGTCCTTCATGAAGAGGTTTTCCACCACCCACTCTGCTCCCTTCGTCCCCCGCTCGACGTCCTTTGCGGCATGAAGGAAGACGGGAATGACATTTGCGCCTTGCCTCTCGATCTCCTCAATCAGCCTGTCGATGAAGAGTGTGTTTCCCGCCTGCCAGAGGCTCTGGTAAAACCACAGGCCCACAGTCGGCCTGCCGGCAACGCATTTGCTCTGCAGATACTCCTTCAGCGTTGGTACGTGGTCGAAATCCGGATGATAGATGCCTTCCCAGATGGGCCTTGCGGGCTCGGAGAATTCATAATTCGATCCTATGAAATAGTTGGCCAGGTAGAGGATGAGGCTATAGAAGTTCTTCCGTCCACCATAATCAAGATACTGAGATACTTTCCTGTAGACGGCATCGTCTACTGTTGACAGCTTCATTAGCTCAATCTCAGGCTCATTTGAAGCAGACTGCGCATAGATGGAGACACTGCTATCTTGCAAGCTCTGGACCAATTCGTCAAAGGAGGAAAGGCTCTTCTTCCCCCCGTGCAGATTGAAGATGGCTATATGGCAGCTTCTGGCAAAATGCTCGAACTCTTCCCATTGATCGACGTCTTTTAAGTCTTCCCCGGATCTGACGGCCACCTCCGCTACCTCTCCATGCTGGCGGATCAGCTCTTTTAAGGCAGATATGAGAGGGAAGACGTCGCTTGCTTCCTGTGTGGTGACATAGGCAATCTTGACCTTCTTCGTAATAATCCATCCCGTAATCTCATTAGCATAACGAAACATTTTTTTAGTTAGAGCTAGTTGAATTGATTAAATAAAGCTTTCGAGAGACATCAAATAATTCAGCGAGAATGAATCAAATGACTCCAAATTGCAGTGAAGCCGCTAATAAAATGCCCTGTGAAGAGCTGAAAGTTGCCCTCGTTCATGCATCAATTTCCTGGAAGGAGAAAGATAAAAATATTGCCAGACTATTGGCTTTGAACAGAGAGGCGGCTCAAAATGGCGCCCGTCTCATCGTGAATACCGAGCTTGCCACTACCGGCTATGCCTTTCTAAGCAGAAAGGAGATTGCTCCTCTCACAGAGAGCATTCCCGGGCCCACTACTGAGGCCTTCGGCCTAATTGCGAATGAGTTTGGCTGCTATATCTGCATTGGCCTGGCTGAGCACGACATGAGAACGGGCATATTCTACAATTCAGCGGCCTTGCTGGGGCCAACCAAAGGTGTAGCGGCCAGATACCGCAAATTATCCCCCGCCTTTCGGGAGAATCTATGGGCCGCTAAGGGCAACCTCCCAGTTCCCGTGGTTCAGACCGAATTTGGCGCGCTCGGTATGGTGATCTGCGCCGACTCATACTCATATAGACCGGCGAGGATTGCTGCCCTGCAGGGAGCTAGGGTCCTGCTGGTTCCGGCTAACTGGCCTCCTGAGCACCATAATCCTGAAAGATTCTGGCGGGCCAGATCCCTGGAAAACGGCATTTACGTCCTGGCATGCAACCGAACGGGAATGGACAAGACGATGGACTGTAATGGTGCACAATCCTTCATAGTAAATCCTCAGGGAGAGACGGTAGCTCAGATGAGCTCTCCTGATGATACCATCATATACGGCTCTTTGCCGCTAAATGGCGTCACGACGCAAAATGCTTTGAGCGGGAGAAGGCCTCAATGCTATGGAAACATAACCCTGGATCCATACTCTCACATCAGCATCGATTTCCTTCTCGGTTTGCCGCAAGCCGCCGATTTTACAGCCGCGACACTGCAGTTATGCTCTGAGCCCCGGAATGTAGTAGAAAATACAAAAAGGGCGATTAGGCTCATAGATGATGCCCTGGCCAAGGCTGCCAGGGAGAAGGGAACGACGATCAACCTGGTCGTCCTGCCGGAGCTCTCCACCTCGGGGGCGATCTTCGGTGCAGAGGTGGCAGAGATCTGCTCGGAGGAGATACCAGGCAAAGTCACCGATCTATTTTCCCAAAAGGCAGGTGAAAGAGATCTCTTCATCGTTCTGGGCATGCCTGAGAGGGATGAATTGGGATTCTACAACAGCTCCGTCCTGATCGGTCCCGATGGAATTGTGGGCAAGTACAGGGCGGTCCACCTCTCTTGGCGCGATAGGAACTGGGCCTCCCCCGGCGACGGCGGTTTTGCAGCATATGATCTCCCCTTTGCCAGGATAGGAATGCTCATAGGCCATGACCTCCTGTTTCCGGAGGCTGCAGACTCGCTGGCAAAGCTTGGCGCCGACGTGCTCTGTGTGCCTGCCCTCTGGGACGATGCTAAATCCAGATTCATATGGGAGGCGAGGCTGAGCGAGCAGATGCATCTGGCCGTCGCCAATCAATGGGGAGACTGCGCCGGGCTCCAGGCCATTGGAGAGAGCCTTTTATGCAGCTACTCCCGATTTCAGGAAAAGGTCATCCGTCTCTCTTCTCCGCCGACTGGAGATGCCATCAATATCGCAAGGCTCGGAACGAAGGACTCCAGAGAGAAGAGGTTCCTGGAGAACATAGACTACGACGTGCTTTTGGATTTATCAAATGCTGGAAAATCCAGTAATGGTTCACAAAGGAGGCCAAAAAAATGAAGCTTGCACAGTTCTATGATGGAATTGAGCTATATCGAGAGGAGAAGATAGTCTATGCCAGGCTCATGACTCCTCACCGGGTCCTGTCCACCTGTCGCAGTTCCGCTGGCGGGATGCATGACGACCTCATGTATCTTTACAACCACCAGTCCTGTGAGCCGGCAGGAGGGCACATGAACGCCAGGATGTACCGGCTGGCGGTTGACAGTCCGGAGGATTACAAGAGAGAAGTGGCCGACCGCCACAACCTGCCTTTCCAAAGGTGTGCCACGCTTGGAACTGCAGCCAATATGAACAACGCCGCCATCTGCATCGAGAGGTTTTGCGATCTTGAGGTCGTGACAGTATGTACCGGTGGCGTGGAGGGAAATGCAGGCAGGGCAGGGGATCCGGCCACCTATTACGAGCCGCAGGATGATAGCGCAAAAGGACAAATAGATCTGGAATGCGAAAGAAGACCGGGAACAATAAACGCCATGATCTTCCTCAACCGGGAGCTGACACCGGGCGCCATGGTCACCGCAGTCATCACCGCCACTGAGGCCAAGACTGCTGCCCTTCAGGAGCTAGCGGTTGGATCCAAATATTCAGAGGGTCTTGCTACGGGCACTGGAACAGACCAGATTGCAGTGGCATCAAAACTTGGGGGAAAAGCAATATCGTTTGCCGGCAAGCACTCGAAGGTGGGCGAGCTCATCGGTCGCACCATGCACGACGCCGTCTTAGAGACGCTCGCCCTTCAAAACGGCCTGACGGCTGCAGGCCAGTGCTCCTCACTGGCCCATCTGGAGAGGCTGGGAACTGACAGCAGAGAGATGTGCCAGGGAATTGGAGAGTTTCTGTCCAGGGACAACGCCGACCTCTTCGAGAAGAGCTTCTCGAATATAATCAAGGATCCTCTCACGGTAGCAGCCGTGGCGGCTCTCGTCCATCTGCGGGACAAGTTCGTATGGGGCACTCTTCCCAAAAGCTGTATGCCAGAGGTCATGGCCCTTTACGGCGCACAGATTTCTGCGGCCGTTTCGGGAAAAAGCCACCGAATTCACGATTACATGCAGGTGCTCTCCTCTTTGCACAAGTCACTTGATAAGCATGTGTTCCTGGAGTTCGTATACCAGGCATTTGCTCTTGGTTTTAGCGAGAAATGGACCGATCCGAAGAGCGAGATATGCGAAGGGACCGGGCTTCGGGATGAAGAGGCAGCAACAATGCGCTAGTAGCAACATTTTTTTCATTTTATAAAATCTCGCCTTTGGCAATAGACTCCAAAGCTCTGGAGATCAAGGGCAGCATCTTCGACTCGGCCTCGATCATGTAGCTGCCTGGCCTGACGCTTCCGCTCCGTCTGCCAGATGTTATCCAGAGCAATTTGCACGGAGATCCGGAGGCATCCCCTCGGCAGCGCCTGGGATCTCCCAGAAGGAATCCTCGGTCCTTAATAAAAATCCCTGCTGGGTCAAGGGCCCTGATCTCCTTGATCAGCGACTCGATAGCGTCCTCCTCGCCTTCGATGATGGCTCCAAAGCAAGTCTCTTTTACCTCTATGCCATGCTTTGATTCGTAGATCATCGTGGATACGTCACAAGGTAGGACGTCAGTGCATTCAGGGGATAGTATCACGTACTTTGTAACTCTCATGTTCGTGGTCAACAGCATCCTTTTTCCTTTTTTCATCCATATATATGGCGCGAGGGAAATCCGGTCTTCAGGCCGGAGAAGCTGACATCCATAACATTGGCGAAGCCCTCGCAATAATTTGCGAGGTTCGCCGCAGTTTGACTTGGACCCATTTCGGGTGTCTATGCTGGCATTCTCCGGGTCCTTCTCGCAGCTCTGGTTCAGGATCTCCCATGCCCTCTCATTGGCCGCTACAGCCTCTTCTTCATTGCCCAGGAAATAAAGAGCCATGCACCAGCGTTTTTCTCAACTAAACGCCCTTCATGGATAGACGTACACGCCGTCCGGCTCCTGGCCGAAGAACTTTTGGAGAAGCTCTCTATGCACTGCCTCGGGATCGATATCTTTGAAGAGGTCGGGATGGAACCATTTGGCAAGGTAAAGATCTCCGACTACCGAGCGTATGCCGCTTGCCACAGGATTGCCGAGGATATAGACCCGGCCATCTACGATCGCCTTCACATCGCCAAGTTCGGGCCGGGAGAGGATCTCATCTCTCGTCTTCTCCATGTTATCGGTCAAATTTCCTTTTTCAGTGGAATAGTCGTAACGAATGATTATATCAGGGTCCTTCTCGACGAGCCATTCTGGATCCATTGTGGGATACTTGACTGGCTCATCGGCAACTATGTTTATCCCACCTGCAGCAACTGTGAGGTTGTGGAAGAGCGTTCCGTTGCCCATGCTATAGTAAGGCCTGGACCACTCGAAGAAGACCGCAGGCTTATCCTCCTCCTCGAGACCAGCAGTGCGTTCCTCGATGATGCCCTGATACCTTTCTATAAAGCCGATGATCTCCTCTGCCCGATCAGCTTTATCCAGCAAAACCCCAATATGTCTCACAGGAGTGGCCACCGTTTTTGAATCCCAGGTGGTCTCTACAATCACGGGTATGCCCGCAGACTCTATCTTCTTCCGATCGTCGTTGGACAGCATGCTGTCGGCTATTACCAGATCAGGATCTAGTTTATGGATGAGTTCTATGTTTGGCGTATAGGAGCTTTCTGCCACCACCTGCACATCCGCAAGAGCTGGTGGAAAGAACGAGTATGAGTCGCGCCCAACGATCTTATCGCAGGCGCCAAGGGCACATATGATCTCTGAGGCACGAGAGCTGATCGAGGCTATCCGTTCCACAGGAGTCGGTACATCGACAGACTGCCCCCTGCCGTCGACGATGGTTATCATCTCTGCCTTTGCGTCCTCACATGCCCCCAGGAAGCTCAAAAGCATAAGGGCTATGAAAAGGCCAGTTAAAACTTTGCCAGTCACCTATTTCAACTCCACTAAAGTTATCTTGAATATCATGGATAGACGCACTTCTCCGTTAGATCTTCACCGAAAAATTCATCGAGAAGCTCTCTATCCACTGTCTCTGGATCGATATCCTCGAAGAGATCCGGATGGAGCCATTTAGCGAGCCAAAGCTCTCCGACTATTGAGCGAATGCCCCATGCTACGGGATTTCCCAGGACATAAACCCGGCCCTCCTTGACCGCCTTGACATCGCTCAATTCGGGCCTGGAGAGAATTTCGTCATGAATTTCCTTCATCTTGTCAGTCAAGTTCTCTTCAGCGGTGTTAGTAGCATAGCTGAAAATTATATCAGGATCTCTCTCGACGATCCATTCAGGGTCCATAATTGGATATTTGATAGGCTGGTCGGCAGCGATGTTTATACCACCGGCAGCGATTGTGAGATTGTGGAATGTCGTTGCTGAAGCCATGGTGCTATATGGATATCCGATCTCAATATATACTGCAGGCTTATCCTCGGACTTCAGATCTTCAGTACGCTCTTTTATGATATCCTGATATTTTTTGATGAAGTTTATGAGCTCTTGTGCCTGTTCTTCTTTATCAAGCAAAATCCCAAGATGGCTCACAAATGCCTCTATGGTGGTGGAGTCCAAGGCAGTCTCTACGATTACCGGTATGCCCGCAGCCTCTATCTTCTTTCGATCGTCTTCAGAGAGCATACTGTCCGCAATCACCAGGTCGGGATCGATCTTATGGATAAGCTCTATATTTGGACTGTAGGAGCTCTCAGCAACTACAGGAACATCTTTCAGAGATGAAGGAAAGAAGGAATACGAGTCGCGCCCAACTATCCTATCTTCAGAGCCAAGCACAGAGATGATCTCAGATGCACGTGATGTGATTGAGACTATTCTCTCCACGGGAAGCGATATGTTTGCTGATTTTCCGGTTCCGTCCACTATGGTAATGATATCATCTGTCCCCTCACCCGTGCCCACACAGGCCCCCAAGAGGCAAAAAAGGATGAGGGCCAGGAGAGCGCCTCCCAAAAGTTTGCCATTCATGTTTACCAGCTCCTTAAATGTGAATCTTCATACCTCTGGATAGGCCCATGCCCCTTCCAGATTGAGCCCGTAAAACTTCTGCAGCATATCCTTTTCCACCGCTGCCGGATCGATATCCTGGAACAGTTCGGGATGGAACCATTTTGCCAAATAAAGCAGATATCCAACCATTCGAGGCCCTCTTCTGATAGAGAGATGGCTTATGTAGACCCGTCCGTTTCTGATGGCGTTGGTTCCTTTCAGCTCCGGCCGTGACAGAATCTCATCCCTCTTTGAGAGCAGCATCTCGACAGTTGCTGGAGAAGTAGAGGAGACCTGAGAGATGATTATATCCGGGTTATTCCCAATCAGCCATTCTTCGCTCACTGCCAGCCTGCCCAGATCCTCACCGTGGGCTATATTTGCGCCCCCGGCAAGAGCTATACCCTCATCCGCGGCTGTGCAGGCTTTGGTCATATATTTTCTAAAGGCGCATTCGTTGTAGACAAGGGGTCTGCTCTCGATATTCAGGCTCCCGATCCTATCTCTGATAAGGTTCGCATATCTCTCCAAAAAATCTACGAGCTCTCCCGTCTTCTTCTCAGTAGCAAGCATCCTGCCCAGGTTCCAAGAGTTGCTTATGAGAGCCTCCAGCTCGCAGCCAGTCCCAATGACGACTACAGGGATGCCTGCAGACCCTATCTTTTCAAACTCCTCCTGCGGGACGCGCCTGCCTGTGACCACGATATCGGGGTCCAGATCCAGCACCCGCTTTGCGCTGATCGTCCTGTAAACGCCGCTCCCAACCGCCGGTTTCTCACCAAGCGCAGGAGGAAATGTGGAATGATCATCCCGTCCCACGATCCTGTCGATGCAGCCGAAGATGCAGATAAGCTCTGATGCTATGGGCGTCAGGGAGACAATTCGGCCGGGTGGAGATGGTGCTGCTCTGCTAATTTCCCTATCCTCCAAATCTTTTGGGTGATAGATGCCCTCATCGATCCTATGCGCTGTCATCCTCAATCATCCCCTCTATCTCCAGATACACCTCTCTCAGTTTCTGTTTCATCTCGTCTGTTGCATTCCACATATTCCGGTCTATTGCCTCCAGGAGACGCTCAGATATATTCAGTAGAGCATGAGGATTCACATCCTTGAGCCACTCCTGCATCTTTTCGTCCAGGGCGTACCTGTTGGCAAGCTCCTCGTACATCCAGTCCTCCAGAACCTCAGCTGTGGCATCCCAGCCAAAAGCAATGTCCACCATCCTTGACATGTCACCAGCGCCCTTGTAGCCGTGGCGTTTCATGCTCTCGATCCATTTGGGATTGAGAATCCTGGCCCGGAAGATGTGCTTGGTCTCTTCAACGGTATTCCTTATCTTCACCCGCTCCGGGTCTGAGCTGTCACCGCAGTACGACTTGGGCAGCTCCCCCTTGATTGATTTGACTGCAGCGATCATGCCCCCATGGAAGGAATAGAAATCGTCGCCATCAAGCATGTCCCACTCTCTGGAGTCCTCGTTCTTCACAGTCAGATCCAGCTGGCCAAGCCTCCTCCTGAACTGCTCGGGCACAGTTATGCCGTAGTTCTTCTTCCCGTAGGCGTAGCCCCCCCAGGTGATGTAAATCTCTGCCAGATCGTGCTCGTCCTTCCAGTTCTTGGAGTCGATGGCATCGCACACTCCTGCACCGTAAGCGCCGGGGCGGCAGCCAAAGATCCTGTAGCATGCCTCCTCTTTTGCCTTCTCAAAGTCGATTCCCTGGCCGACCTTCTCAGCGATCTCTTCTGCCACATGCCTGGCCAAATAGTTGGATTCAGGCGGCTCCCTCAAGCTGGCCACCAGCTCCACTGCCTCGTCGAGGAGGGTCACGATGTTCGGAAAAGCGTCCCGGAAGAAGCCGCTTATTCTGAGGGTGACATCTATGCGGGGTCGGTTCAGGTCCTGCAGGGGTATGAGTTCCAGGCCGGTTACTCTTCCGCTGCGCGGCTCCCATACGGGCCGAACTCCCATGAGATAGAGGATCTCGGCCACGTCATCTCCCTTGGTGCGCATGATGGGAGTGCCCCAAACTATGATTCCAACGTTCTCGGGATACTTGCCTTCCTCTTTCAGATATCTATCAAGCAAAGCCTCTGCCTGAGCAATGCCTACCTTCCAGGCGGCCTGTGATGGTATCGCCAGCGGATCGACCGAGTAGAAGTTCCTGCCCGTGGGAAGGATGTCGGCCATTCCTCTGGTAGGAGCCCCCGAAGGTCCCGGCGGCACAAATCCGCCTCTGCAGGCGACCAGCGTATTGGTCAGCTCGTTTGTCGTGGAGGCGATATTGGGCACAAGGGTCATGCCGATATACCTTAACACCGCCTCAACATCAGGGTCTGTGCGGCCCACAATCTCTAATAGGACTGACGGGATATCGTCGACGGAGAATCCCGCCTCGTGAAACCGCTTCATGATCTTAAGCGAGAGCTCGTGAACCTCCTCGATGATATGGCCTCCGCTTCTTTCCCCGTCCAAAAGCTTTCCCCGGCACTCCAGCAGATGGTCGTAGTCAAATCCCTGAAGATGAACCAGAGCTTCTCTCAAAGACGGCACCTTTCCGTTCTTCAATCTGGTCAAGGCCACCAGAAATTCTTCCAGCCTGGAGCCCTCTGGAGGTTCGCCAAAGATGTGCAGGCCGTCTCTGATCTGAGTGTCTGCTATCTCATGAAGATATCCGTGCAGTCTCTCCAGGAAACTGTCAAAGTCGCTGAAGGCGGTCTCTTCATCTGTCTCCAGGTCGTGGTCAAGCTTCGCCTCGCAAACCTTCTCCCAGATCATCTTTCTCTGAGTCGGCAACTTTGCCGGATCTTCGGATGCCGCATGAGTATAATCGTGAAGCATCACCTCGATCTGCGCCATCTCATCATAAATGTCGGCATTGTGCATCACCGGAATCAGGTGGTCGATGATGCAGCAGTAGCTCCTCCTCTTGGCCTGGGTTCCCTCCCCGGGGTTGTTTATGATGTATGGATAGATGTTAGGCAGATCGGATATGGCGATGTCTGGGAAGCATGATTCTGAAAGCCCCACCGACTTTCCGGGAAGCCATTCCAGGGAGCCATGTTTTCCGATGTGCATGACCAGGTCAGCCCGGAAGACGTCCCGGATCCAGCGGTAATAGGCATAATAGTGGTGCGGTATGGGAAGGTCCGGGCTGTGATAAATGGCTTCAGGGTTTTCCAGGAAACCACGTGGCGGCTGAAGTCCAATGAAGATATTGCCGTTGCTGATTCCGGGGATTATGAGCTCTCCCTGGTGGACGAAGAGTTCGCCTGGCGGCTCTCCCCAAGACATGACCATCTTCTCCTGTATGGCCCCGGGAAGCTCTTCAAACCATTTTCTGTACTGCTCTGCAGGGACGAGGTCGATCGCCTTCTCAGCCATCATCTCAGGGCTCGACCAGCGTCTGTCGTTGGTGACCCTGGAGATCATGCTCTCGATCAGAACCTGGCCGCTCTCAGGAAGGCTCTCCAGCCCGTATCCTTCCCCTTCAAGGTCACGCAGGATGTTGTATACGGATACAGGCGAATCAAGGCCGAAGGCGGTGCCAATCCGGTCGTTTCTGGGAGGGTAGTTGTGGAAGATTATGGCTACCCTTTTCTCCTGATTCGAGATATGCCTCAGTTTTGCCCAGTTCAAGGTGAGACTGACGATCTTTCGCACCCTCTCATCGATCGGCTCAAATCTGGTTAGCTTGGCTCCGGTAAGCGTGTCAGTCTCTGTCATCTTTTTGGCGGCTACGGGCACCGCTATCAGCATTCCGTCGAATTCGGGCATGGCAATGCTCATGCTCACATCCATCGGATTCAAACCCTGAAATGACTCCCTCCACTCCTCCTCGGTGTTGTAGGTCAGTATTGCCTTAATCACTGGAACGCCCAGCCTCTCGAAGAATGGTTTGTCAAAAAGCTTCTCCTCATCCCTGGGCTTCATGGTAAGGGAGAACATGAGGGTGGAGATCAGGGCGTCTATCACCGGCTGCCCGTCTTTCATGAAATAGTTATCAATCACCCATTCGGCGCCCTTGGTCCCGAGTTCCACATCCTTCAGGCTGTAGAGAAAGACCGGGATGACGTTGGCATCTCTTCTCTCGATCTCTCTGATCAGGCTATCGACAAACCTCAGGTTGTCGGCCTGCCAGAAGCCGCTGTAAAACCACAGACCAATTGTGGGCCTGCCTTCTTTGTAGTTCTTCCGGAAGTATTCATCAAGCGTGGCAATGTAGCCAAAGTCCGGGTGGTATATCCCCTCCCAGGGAGGCCTCTTCGGCTCGCCGACCTCGTAGCTTGTGCCGAGGAATTGATTCAGGCAGTAAAGGAGCAGGTTCTTGGAGTTATCTTTTCCCCCATAGGCAAGATAGCGGAATATCGAGGTATGCACATCTCTACCTACCGTTGAGATGCTCATGAGCTCAGGGTCCAGCTTGGACGTATCCTGGGCGTACATCGGAACATTTGCATCTCTTAGTCTACCGGCTATCTCATCGAAACTGCCAAGGATCGCCTTGCCGCCGTGAAGGCTCAGTATTGCCAGATCCGACCCGACTGCGAAGCTCATGAAATCGTCCATGGTCTTTGGATCGGCCAGATCATCTTTGGATCGGAGAATGACCTCTGCCACATCACCTTTTTCTGTCTCCAACTCCTCGAGCGCTGTTATTAATGGGAATACGTCAAGCCCTGTTGTGCTGATATATGCGATCTTGATCTTCTTCATATTGACATCGCCATTTTTATCTCGGTTATCGTTTGAAATTTTGAAGCCGGTACATCCATGAGATGTGCTCTTTCCCACATCACATTATTTTGAATTAAAGCAAGTCAAATTGATTTAATAATCTTTCGGTTAGTCGTCTGCAAAAAGTGGAACAAAGATCGATCACATAAGCTCATCAGAGCTGATCGTGCCGCTTTTCCGGTCCTCTTTCGCAATGGCCAGCTCATCATCGGAGATTATATGGTCCCCATTGCGATCTCCAGGAACCGTATGATTTTGTAATAGCTCACTGAGCCCACACATTTTCAAGATCAATACCCAAGAATTTTTTCACATATTCGCGGTTATACTCTTCAGGATCAATATCCTGGAACAACTCCGGATGACACCATTTGGCCCAGTATAGAAGACCTATGGAGAACCGCAGTCCCTTAAACAAACACCACCCAATGACGTGCACTCTTCCATCCTTTACGGCCGTCGTCATGTTCAAAACGGGGTCGTTTGAGTAAGACTCCTTCACTTCAATGAGGGGTTCAGGAGTTGGTTTTATTTTTGAGCTCGTAATCCAATGAACGATCACCTGAGGATCTTGATCCAAAACCCATTCAGGATCCACTGTAACTGATGATTCTCCAGGAAGCTCTGAGCCAATGCTTTTCGCTCCAACTGCGCTCAAATACGGTTCTATGCCGCCATCTTTGCCAAATGTTGTCCCGCCCCCAGTAAGATACAGAGAAGTCCTTTGATCGGAACTTATGCTGCGGGTCCTTTCTGCAATCAAATCCATTATGGAATTGTGAAAGGCAAGAAACTCTTTTGCATTATCTTCCTTGCCGAGAATCCTGCCCATAAGCTCAACATCTTTCTCAAAAGTTTGAATTCTGTTGCACTCGCAGACGACAAAGGGGATTCCCATGCCTTTCAGCTCATCTGCCACTCCATTCTCAAGTGAGGATTTATACCCCAAGACCACATCAGGGTTTAAATCTGCAATCTTCTCAAAGTCTGGCTCCTGGCTGCCCCCGGCATTTGCTGCTTTCCCGAACATCTCCCCAATTTCTGCGTAACCGGGTGCGCTTTTTTCTACTCCAACAACCTTATCCCGGGCATCCAATACGACCGCCAGTTCGCAATTGTCGGCTGTGAGCAAGACGACTTTGTTAGCTGGATACGGAATCTCTACTTCTCTCCCTGCCGAATCGATAATAGTAATATTCTCAGACGCGGCCTGTGCAGCACAGCTTGCGCATAAAACAGTTGCTGCAGCCATAAGCAAAATCAAGGTGATCGATATGCTTAGAGCTTCCCTCAATAGATGTCTTCTGAGTCTCATGACCATCACCTTAAATCAATCAAATTTGAGTTAAAACTAGTAAAATTGATTAATAAACCTTTTGGTAAATGTCAGTCCATTATCAGCAAAACCAACAGGAAAAAAATCCGCACAAGGATTCCGTGATGGGGTTCGACGGCAAATCCAGATAAAATATTAGCTTGAGATTCATGACAATGTATTATAATGAACTATCAGGAAGATATTTATCCTAGCAGCAAGCATTCTGGCCTGAGGATTGGGCATGCTTGCCAAAAGAGTCGGTTATCACCGGCATTTGTTAGCGCTTTGTGCCATTGCATTGACAGCATTTTTTTTTATCATTTTGGCGAATTCTGTCCAGGCATCCGATTCAGTTAACGGCTCTTTGAACCAGACGCTAATGACCAAGGAGGATGCCGCACAGATGATGATTGCCACAGTTGCTGTGGATATCAACGATAGTAGTTTTCGCATGCATCAGTACCCAGCCTTGATTGATGCTGGATCGAAGGTAAGACAAGCGGTCACTGATGAGAGCAAGGCGTCTGAATATTTGGCCTGTGAACGCCAAAGCTGGCTGTTCTTCATCGATCTTTCCCCTGGTGCTCATTTTGCCCATCCGGCGATAATTGCGCTGCTGGATGCTGTCAGTGGAGATATCAAAAGCATGGATGCAGAATGGTGGCCGGTCATTGAGGTGCCGGTCTTTGACAGCACTGCCAAAAGGCAAGACCCTAGCATGATAGTGTTCGAAAGATAACCTATTGTATTGTTATCGCAGGAGGATGTCTTAGGTGGAAAAATCGTCAGTTATAAGGTTAGCTGCTGCTTTAATGGTGGGAGCGCTGCTATTGGTACCGTTGTTTCCGGGAATCGGGGCAATGGCGGCCGAAAATTTGCGGATCAGTCCTGTAATGCAAAAGCCCGAAATGATCTCAATGGCAAATAAAAGCTCAGAGCTTCTCTCTATGGCCGAGCCCGCTGCAACAGATACTGAGGTTCCAGCATTCGAGGGCTCGCAGGCGCTTTTAAATAAGGCAGATGCCGCCAATCTAGTACAGAATTCCATTGTCAATCCTCTATGGGCTAACGCCGACCAGGAAGATGGATTGAAGGTACTTCAGTACAGCGAGATTCTGCCTCAGGGTACTCTGATAGAGCCGGCTTTTGAGACTTTTGGCCGGCCTTCGGCTGCAATCGTCAGCCAGAACCCAAGCTGGCTTTTTATGATCGACGAGATGCCAGGAGCGCATTTTGCCCATCCCGTTAAGCTGGTAGTGGTAGATGCGGTTACAAGAGATCAGCAGGTCATAGAGACGGAATGGTGGCCCAAGGTTGATTCTCGCCAGATCTTCGACAAGGAGTCAATCAGGGCCGATCCATCGCTCATCACATTTTATAAGAAACCGTCGCGCCTAACAGATGCAATCTCCGACATAAGGATGATTGATTCAGGTCTCTTGGCAGTTGCCTCGCAGTGTGACGCCTGGGCGGTAATCGTGTGCGGATTCAATGATCTTCCTGATACCTTTGACGAAGATACCGAGGGCATATACAGCATTCTCAAGAGCCTGGGGATCGACGACAGCCACATCTACTTCCTGAGCCCCCATACAGGCCATACGGGCGTGGATGCGCTAAATACGATTGAGAACGTGCAATGGGCCATAAACGAGGTTGCCGCCAAGTCTGGCGTCAACGATAAGGTGCTGTTCTTCTACAGCTCTCATGGCGGAGTTGACGGCCTGGTTTGCTCCACCGGCACTTCTGGCGGAACGATATATGCAGGCGATCTGGACAATTGGCTGGACGGCATCACCTGCAAAGAGATGGCGATTATCGTGGAGGCATGCCATAGCGGCAGCCTGATCGGCAAATACAGCGATGGAACATTCGTGCCCGCGGAAAGCGACCTGACAGCAGATGGAGAGACCAACCGCGTGATATTCACATCGGCCTCGACAGATTCTTCATCCTATCCGGACATAGACGGACCCGATGATCCCAATCCATCCGACAGCGGCAGCGAATCGATCTACGGCTATATCATGGCTTTCAGCGAGCCCTCTGCGGATGAGGACGGCGATGGAAGGATCAGCTTTGGCGAAGCATACCTGTATGCCTGGGATAACGATGTCACGCGCCTGAGGGGGGATAACATGCCGCAGATGCTGGAGGCGGGGCTGAACAGGAACAATGTCTTCCATCAGTGCCTGTCGTCTCAGACGGGATCGAAATTCAAGAAGCCTTTGTATGAGGTTCCATTTGAGCGAATAATACCTGAAGTGATACCTCAGCCTGGTCCAGTAGAGAAAATCGTTTCGAGGAGCGGTGGGCTGTAAAAGATCGGGAAATATCGACGGCGTCCGAGTTTATTTGTGAAGGGGCGCCGATCGATTTTTTGAAAGGAAAAAAGAGGTAAAGGATCGCAATTCTCATGATCTATCATACATATTGATCATCTCATTCATGGCTGCTACTGCAATAGGCGTTCCCCCGCGCGTGCCCACGATCGATATGGACGGCACGTCCAGACTCCTGAGACGTTCTTTGCTTGCTGCTGCGTTCACAAAGCCGACTGGCGTGCCGATGACCAGGGCCGGCTTGACAATCCCAGAGGCTATGAGGTCGCAGAGAGTTAGAAGTGCAGATGGCGCATTGCCTATCATCACGATGCCTCCAGATAACTCGCTTTGAAATGCCAGAACGCCTGCCGAAGTCCTGGTAATTCCATCTTTTTCGGCCAGATCATCGCCCTTTCCAATCATGGCTGTGATGGAGCATTGATGGCCTTTCTTGACCACTCCATCCTTTACCATATTGATATCCACAAATATCCTGGCCTTTTCATCAAGGGCCCTTAGCCCTGCACTTATGGGATCCTTCACGAACCTCATGATCTCGGCCACACTGGGGTCGCCAGTGGCTATTGCGCATCTCTGTCTGATTCTGTCCTCTGGCGTTCTGTCTCCCACTATCTCCGAGATGATCTTTCTGCTCCTTCTGCTTATATCCATTGCCTCAGGAGTAGTGGCTCCAATATCGGTATATTTCTCATCCATTACCAAGCACCTTCGACATCTTCTCTTCCATCCATCCTTCGATCTCAAGATACAAATTTTTCAGGGCAGCCAATACAATGGATCACAGCCTATGCATACAATAGGAATCCGTTGCCCTATCTCTTGATCTCGATTCCATTTCTCCCAGATTGCGTATCCGCTCCTAATTCAGAAACATCAAGTCTGAATGTCGAAGCCTATAAACTTAATTTGATTTAAGTCTTATTAACTTGATTTAATAAGCTTTCGCTGGGCGACAAGCAGAACAGACGCCATGGAGCAATGAAATTTAGGTATCGAGAAGGCGCAAATTCGATAGAAAATCCGATTTAATAGAAAGCTGCCTATCCTAATGAAAATTGAAGCTGTATCAGAGAGTCAGATCGATTTTCCCATGTGAGAAGCGCGGAGGATGATGAATCCACTCTCAAAATTGCCCTCGCAACGACAGGATGGCTTTAGCCCATATATTTAAGGTAGCAACATCTAATTTTTATAAAAGTACTCTAAATTAATCAGCATATGTTTATATACAAGTTAAATTGATCTAGAGCAAATTAATCTTAACAAGGAGGATAAGCATTTGCTCAAGAAAATCGTCTTGATAATGATATGCCTCAGCCTATTCATCATGGCGGGTAGTGCTGAGAGCATAACAGTTGTTGACTCCACCGGACGCTCTGTAAGCGTGAATGTGCCGGTGCAAAAGGTTGTATCGCTGGGGACAGGTGTTGCAGAGTACCTTTATGCTCTGGATGGAGAAAAGAGCCTGGTAGGAAGGGATTCTTATTCTCATTTCCCGCCGGGCTTAGAAGAGGTGCCTATTGCCGGGAAGAGCTCCTATTCGCCAGATCTGGAGCGGATAATATCGCTCCATCCGGACCTGGTGATCGCAGATACCATGCTGTCGGATGATGATTCAAAAGAGCTTGAGAATGCAGGAATCCCTGTGATGCTCGAGTCCCTTGTAGATCCGGCCAAAGATAATGAGGTTATGGAAAAGCTGGGAGCATTGATGGGGAAGGAAGAGCGCGCCCAGGAGATCACCGATTTTATCGCAGGCTATCAGGATATGATTCAAGAACGCATCGCAAGCGTAAAACCTGAGGACAGGCCCAAGGTCTTCTTTGAATGGGCTGGAAAGCCGTATTACACTGTTTCTAACGGCAACCCCTCAGATACATTGATCCGACTGGCAGGCGGAGACAACATTGCAAAAGATCTGGGAAACAGCACTCATTCATATCCCACCGTCAGCCCGGAGTGGGTGGTAGAGGTTGATCCGGATGTGATAATCCAGCAAAGGTCCAGCGACAAGGCATTCACAGGAAATGAGCTGAAGACGCTGAGAGACGAGATCATCGCCCGCCCTGAGCTTGCTGACGTGAAGGCCGTCAAGGATGGTAGGGTTTATCTGGTCTCCGGAGAGCTCAGATACGGCGTGCGCTCTGTTATCTGCCAGATTTACATGGCCAAGCTGTTCTATCCAGAGCTGTTTCAGGATGTGGATCCAGAGGAAGTCCACCAGGAGCTTGCAGAGAAGTTCTATGGTCTGAGCCAACTTGATGGCGTTTACACATATCCCACGGGCTCATCAATCTGATTTTTTTTTAATATTTTTATGATTAATTTCGCATGGTTCCAGGCGATTCAAAAGCTCCTTTTGGTGACTGCTCCCCGCC